>CAMZHP010000062.1 GCA_947306845.1 uncultured Prevotellaceae bacterium | reverse complement strand
TAATGTATAATAGTTTGTTTGTTTGCTGCAAACTTACACAAAAAAAATGAGACAGAAAAGTTTTTCGGGATATTTTATAAAATCACAAGGTCGATTGAACACCATTTTAATTACCTTTGCAACAACAATCAATAATCCCATCACAGTATGCCCAAAAAAGAAATTCTATCCCTCATAGAGGCACTCCTATCCATATTTTCATTATGGATGGCTATATTGTTGGAAAAAGGCGTATGGAGTTCGATGGCTTTTATATCATTCATTGTCTTGCTGTTGGCATCAACAGGTTTTTTTAAGGGAATAAGCAAGAAGGCAAACCGTGTGGAGGCCATAATGCGTAGGGTTGTCTTTTCCGGTGCGGTGCTAATAACCATCTATGGGTTATATAGAGAGAGCATACGTGACCATGAGAACAGATGGTTTATACTTTTTTACCTTGTTGGATTATTGGTCGTTTTTATTCATTTAATCTTCTCCTATTTCTCTCCAAAAGGTTGGTTCCATCGCAGATTGCAATGGATGGAAGGCAAAGTGCTGATCATCCAAAAGAGCGGCAATGTGCTGTATGCCGTGTCTGCTGATCATACAACAGTTTATTTTTTCCCTTTGTCAGAACAACTTGTTAGTATAGGTAGGAAATTGTTCACCAATCCGTTGCGGCATGAGAAAGAGTGTAAGGAACGTAGGTACCAGATTCGGACACGTTTGAAACAAGCAAAATTACCGGTTGAAGTGGAAGAAATAACCGATGTGAGCCTTTTCTATTTTGAGACTATTGTCAGAATACGGAAGGAAGATGCCACCAAGGTGTTTTTGCGCCGAATCATTGATGTCCTGTCGGAAATGTCAGATAATGACTGCCATGTATACTTTTCTTATCGCATTGATGAAGAATTGTGGTATATCCATTCTTTCCGATTTGAAGTTGTTCAATCAAAAGTTTATATCATGAGCAGCGATGGTATATATCATGACAATCAAGAAAAAGAAAACCATGCCAAGCACCAAGCAAAGGAGTTGCTCTATAAGGTAATGAATGTGAAAGCTTCTATAGCATCGGTTTTGTCCCTTGATGAACTAAAAGGCTTCTCCATAATCACTTCTGAAGAATTTGAGCAAGTTGTCCGCGATGGTTCAACCAATCTTCAGTAAAAGTCAGGGATATGAAAATCGCCAAGTACTGAAATTCAGTTACTTGGCGATTTTTCAAGTTGGGTCACCGGGATTCGAACCCAGAATGACAGAACCAAAACCTGTAGTGTTACCATTACACCATGACCCAATCGTGGCTGCAAAGGTAGTGCTTTTTTGCACCACTGCCAAATTTTTGGCGATATTTTTGTTGTCTAAGGAATTTTGAGGCCCGTCAGACATATCGGAATTGTCGGACTTATCGGCCCGTCAGACTTATTTCACAGTGATGAGGAAATAATTCTTCTTACCCCTCTGCACAAGGATATATTTTCCGTTGATGAGGTCTTCGGAAGTGATGGGACGGTCGAAAGCCGTCAGTTTCTCCTTGTTCACCGACACACCGCCACCCTGCACGAGTTTGCGCATCTCGCCCTTGCTGGCGAATACTTTCACGTCGTCGCGTGTGAAAAGTTCCACGGCAGGCTGTCCCAGCTGGTCACGGCCGAGGTCGAAGCGAGGCACGCCGTCGAACACGTCGAGAAGCGTCTGCTCATCGAGGCGCACCAGACTCTCTTTGGTTGACTTGCCAAACAGGATGTTGGATGCCTCGATAGCCATGTCGAGAGCCTCTTGCGAGTGCACCATGACGGTGACCTCCTCTGCCAAACGGCGCTGGAGGACACGACGTCCGGGGTCCTGCTTGTGCTCCTCCACCAAAGCGTCGATGGTCTCCTTCTCCAGACTGGTGAAGATTTTGATGTAGCGCTCGGCATCGTCGTCGCTGACATTCAGCCAGAATTGATAGAAGGCGTATGGTGAGGTGCGAGCCGGGTCGAGCCACACGTTGCCGCTCTCCGTCTTGCCAAACTTCTTGCCGTCGGCCTTGGTGATAAGTGGGCAGGTGAGGGCGTATGCCTCAGCCTCCTGACCCAGTTTGCGGCGGATGAGCTCAGTGCCTGTGGTCATGTTGCCCCACTGGTCGTTGCCGCCCAACTGCAACTTGCAGTTCTTGGTCTGGTAGAGGTGGAGGAAATCGTAACCCTGCAGCAACTGGTAGGTGAACTCAGTGAATGACAATCCATCGCGAGCCGTACCATTGAGGCGCTGCTGCACGCTGTCCTTCGCCATCATGTAGTTGACGGTGATGTGCTTGCCCACCTCACGTGCGAAATCAAGGAAGGAGAAGTCCTTCATCCAGTCGTAGTTGTTCACCAACTCTGCCTTGTTGGGGCCGTCTGCCTCGAAGTCGAGGAACTTGGCCACCTGTCGCTTGATGCACTCCTGGTTGTGATAGAGAGTCTCCGTGTCGAGCAGGTTGCGCTCTTGGCTCTTTCCCGAGGGGTCGCCAATCATTCCTGTGGCACCACCCACGAGGATGATGGGCTTGTGTCCGCATCGCTGCAAGTGACGCAGCATCATGATGCCACAAAGATGCCCGATGTGCAAGCTGTCGGCAGTAGGGTCGGTGCCCAGATATGCCGTAGCCATGCCCTTCATCAAAAATTCTTCCGTACCTGGCATGATTTGCGCAAGCATGCCACGCCATTTCAGTTCTTCTACAAAATTCTTGGTCATTGTATATTTTGAGTTTTTGTATTTAATCATTTTCACGGCACCGGGTCATAGCCGCTGCCTCCCCAAGGATGACAGCGCAGGATGCGCCGTATGGCAAGCCACATTCCCTTAAAGGGTCCATACTTGCGCAGTGCCTGCTTGGCATATTCCGAGCAAGTGGGTGTGAAGCGGCATGACGGAGGGGTGAACGGGCTGATGCATCTCTGATAGAAAAAGATGGGGATGAGCAATATCCATACCACAACCTTCGACAACCACGCTATCACTTTCGACAGCCATCCTGACATTTCCGACCAGAAGCTCATAGACGCTCACCGATTCTGGTCAGCAGACTGACCATCCTGCTCTCCACCTCGCTACTGTCGTGGAGTTGGCTATCCATCCAGATGAACGCCAAGGCGAGTGCCTTGTCAGGCATAGCCTCCATCCGCCCAGCCAGCAGGTGCTTGTTTTTCCGATAAGCCTCTCGCAGTTGACGCTTCACCCTGTTGCGCTTCACGGCACGCTTGAAGTGCCGTTTCGGCACGCTCACCAAAATACGTACGGGAGCGGTTTCACGCTGTGTCAGGCAATACACCACCCTGAGTGGATAATAAGACATTGAGCGGCTTTCGCCGCCCCCGAAAAGCGTCTCCACCAAACTCCGTCCGGTGACACGCTCATCCTTGTCCAATGTGAATGAGCCCGATGCAGGCATTGGCTACTGCCTTTGTCTTTCCAGATAATCGCGCAGCGCACCTGTCATCGAGGGATATTCTGGCGAGGGGGCCCTCAGATCGAGCCTCAGTCCTCTGTCGGTCACCTCCTTGGCGGTGGCTGGTCCAAAAGCAGCGATGCGGATGTCTCCTTGTTCGAAGGAGGGGAAATTCTTGGTCAGTGCGTTGATACCGGCAGGACTGAAGAAAATGAGCATGTCGTAATCAAACTGCTCCACCTCCTCCGGTGTGAAATCATCACTGACAGTGCGGTACATCACGCAAATCTGATAGTCAAGCTTCTTCGCGTCGAGCATTTCCTGCACACTGTTGTTGTGGATATCGCTCATGGGCACGAGATAGCGCTCACTCTTGTGCTTCACCATCAGCGGCACCAAGTCGGCTATTTTCCCAGTTGTGCCATAGAAAACCTTCCGCTTGCGGTACTGCACATATTTCTGGATATAGAGTGCGATGGTCTCTGTCACGCAGAAATATTTCATCGTCTCTGGAATGGTAACCCTCATATCCTTGGCCAGGGTGAAGAAATTGTCGATGGCATGACGTGAGGTGAACACCACTGCGGTATATCCCAGAAGGCTGATCTTCTGCTGTCTGAATTCTTTCGCTGTCAGGCCTTCCACCTTGATAAACGGACGAAACACCAACTCGACACCATACTCACGCGCGATATCAAAATAAGGTGATTTCTCACTTGTCGGTTTAGGCTGTGACACCAAAATCTTCTTGATCATAAGTGTACTAAAAATTTATTTCCAGATATTCGTTGAATGTTTCCAAAAGGCCGACCAATACGACCAGAGGTATCATTTCGAGCGCACAAAAGTACAAAAAATTTTGCATTATGGCACCGAATCGCTGAAAAAAGATAAGATAACCCTTATAAAAAGTGAGTATTTTTGCCAAAATGATGACACATGCAACACCGATGATAGATATTTGCAGTGACAAGTCACCGAAGACATACAACAATACAAAGGGTGCGAGCAGCAACCCCTCCATGGCGGTGATGAACAGCATGGACTTGTTCCACTGTTCATTTTTTTTACCATCAAAGAACACCCAGTTGACTAGTTGGTAGATGCCTGCTTTGAAGAGAAAGTAACCAGCTGCAGAAGCCAGATATGCCATGAGCAACACATGGCGTGGCAGGAATGTCACGCCGGTGGCCGACCAGAGCGAATAGTCATAATAGGTCACCGCCAGCATAAGGGCGGTGAAAGCGACAAGCCAACCCTGGCTGCGCAGTTCGGCAGCAGTATCAGGTTCTGTTGTGGTGCGCTCATTTTCTGTGAAGAAGAAGTTCTTGCCCATTTTCATGACAAACCGCAATGAGCTTGCGAGCGCGAGGATGGCCACGAGACATCCCACCATCAGCATCGTCGCCACAAGATTGTCCGCCCCAGCGCGATAGGGCACGGGGTCGGCAGCCTTTGCGGTGTGCGCCTTTACCTGTCCGTTCCAAGCGAAGGAGTCTATATATGCTGCAGGATAACCCAGGCTATCGGTGCGCAGCGTACCAGCTGGTTGCTCATAGCGCTGACCAGGCAGTCCCAGGGTGTCAGGACGGTCACTGAACCGGGTATCCTTCCCAGGCTGGAAATAGGCCTGCACCGCAGAATCCTTCTGCCACTCTGTAGCACTGTCAGGCAAATCGTGGATGACCTGGTAGGTCGACTTCCTGAGGAGGGGTGCCATCAGATGCCGAATGCTTTTCGGATTTCATCCACCATGTCAAGTTTCTCCCATGTGAACAGCTCCACCTCAATGGTCTTGGTGTCGTGGTAGTGACTGGTGAAAGTCTTCATGACCTTCTCGTTCTTGCGCCCCATGTGTCCGTATGCGGCTGTCTCCACGAAAATCGGCTGTCTGAGTTTGAGCCTTCTCTCGATGGCTTTGGGCGTAAGAGGGAAGAGTTCTTTGATTTTCAGGGCAATCTCACCGTCGCTCATGGTGACCCTCGACCGCCCATAGGTGTTGACATACACACTCACAGGCTCAGCAATACCGATGGCATAACTCAGCTGCACGAGCATCTCGTCGCTCACACCAGCCGCCACCATGTTCTTGGCGATATAGCGCGCCATGTATGCCGCTGAGCGGTCCACCTTGCTGGAGTCCTTTCCCGAAAAAGCGCCTCCGCCATGAGCGCCTTTGCCTCCATAGGTATCGACGATGATCTTACGCCCTGTCAAGCCAGTGTCGCCATGCGGTCCGCCAATGACGAATTTCCCAGTGGGGTTGACATGATAGATGATCTCGCCATTGAAGAGGTCGAGCACCTTCTGACTGTGTATTTTCTCTTTCACACGAGGGATAAGGATATCGATGACATCCGACTTGATTTTGGCAAGCATGCGCTCGTCGTCATTGTCAAACTCATCGTGCTGGGTCGATACGACGATGGTGTGAATGCGCTGCGGACGGTTGTCGTCGCCGTATTCCACGGTCACCTGACTCTTGGCATCGGGGCGCAGGTAGGTCATCACCTTCCCCTCGCGGCGTATCTCTGCCAGGGTCAACATGATGAGGTGGGCCAGATGGAGCGACACCGGCATGTAATCCTCTGTCTCATCGCATGCGTAGCCGAACATCATTCCTTGGTCGCCGGCACCTTGCTGGTCCTCTTCCTCACGGTCAACACCCCTCTTGATGTCGGTGCTCTGCTCATGGATGGCCGAAAGGATGCCACATGAGTTGCCATCAAACTGATACTCTGACTTGGTGTAGCCAATTTTGTTGATGGTCTTGCGTGCGATGGTCTGCAAGTCTATATAGGCTTCTGAATGCACCTCGCCCATAATCACCACCTGTCCCGTGGTGACAAAGGTTTCTATGGCGCAGTGTGAATGCTCGTCATAAGCCAGGAACTGGTCGAGAAGGGCATCGGATATTTGGTCAGCCACCTTGTCGGGATGGCCTTCAGAAACGGATTCTGATGTGAAAAGATATGACATATTCTATTATTTATTATATAATGTATGTGTTTGGGACTGCAAAGGTAGTGCAAGGCGAGCGAAATGCAAAATGAAATCGCAGTTTTATTTTCATTTCCGAGCCGCAGCCTACCTTCGATGCGAAGCATCAAAATAGTGCAAGGCAGAGGTAATCATAATTCTTAATCCTTCATCCTTAATTCCTTAATATGGTGAGATATTATTGAGTTCCTCCAACTTCCGCTCCGTGATCGGCTGCTGCAGGAGTCCGACCAGCTGATTGGCATCATACTGGGTCTTGGGCTGAAACTCAGGAGAGTGCATGTAGCGCAACAGGCTGGCATAGAACTGTCGTCCCTCCACACGGTTTCCTGCCTGTTCCAGATCGCTCATACACACCAGCAAACGACCCTTGCCCACGGCAAACTCAAAGACGAGTCCGAGGCGGTGGTTGCGCTCGATGTTGTCAATGACCTGCACGATGGGCGTGTAGCCTTCGGGCAGATTGTCAAGAATCATCGGACTGCTTGCCTTCACCACGGGGAACCACTGCCAAGAGGTGTGCATCTCTGTGGGGAAATCTGCGAACAAGGGGTGTGCGGGGTCGGTGAGGATGCCGAGGGTTCCCGGCGACACCGCCTTGTGGTTGTTCTCACTGATGGTCTTGAACATGCGGTAGTTCCAATAATCCGTCTGGAACAGTCCGCCCACCACGTGGCCTTTCCACTCTGCGGTGTCGGGCATCCACAGGACAGAAGCCCCCTGCTCCAGTCGCCGGGCGATGCTATCGTCCCATTTTCTTGTGATGACGATGCCCTTTTTGAGACTACCCAAGTCATTGTCGGCCGGATAGACCCACACGGGATAACTATTGGCAAAAGAAGCCCCCGATGGATTGAGCGATGCCTCGAGCACCAGGTCGCAGCGAGTGGCGGATCTGATGCCAGACAAATCGGCTTCTATCTGTCCTATCTCCGTCAGTCCGCGGCTGCCATCAGCAATGGGGAGCGAACCCTCACACAATACCACGCCGCCAGTTTTCAGTTGCCATTTCAATTTTCCATTTCGACAAGCCTCGCTGCCCTCACCCGACCCGTAGTTGGAGAGCACCACGCGAGCCTTCAGCTTCTCGCCGTTGGAATAACACATGCGCTCCATCTCCGCCATTGGCACCACACGGGCGCAGAACTGTCTCCAGGTTTTCCCGCCGCCTGTCTCGCGCATGAACCGCTTCTCGTCCATGAAAGCATCGAGCACGCCTACGTAAGCACTGCCCTGCCCCGGATAGTCCTGCAGGTCAAGAAGTTGGAATCCTGCCATGTTGGGTGTGCGCAGGTCCATCTCCACATCTGCCTTGTAGAGTTGCAGGCTCCACTGCCCTGACGCCAAGTGAAAGTCCTTTGCCTGTCGTGCCATCCCCGCCTGCACGAGCCGTTTGTAGAACACCTGCATGTTGTAGGGATAGAGCACGCCTGTGTATTTGTGTATCTCGTCAAAATCAGGATAAGTTTGGAACTGCGCCGTCTCATGGCTGATGACCGGCACCTCAGAACGCGCGCATGCCTCTTGGAAGTTCATCACCGTGTTGGGAGGCGTATGGTTGATGAGTCCGCCGTCATAGGTGTCGGCAAAGGAAAACGACCCGCGTGTGTGGGTGTCGAAGGAGCCCCATGCCTCGCCTCCAACACGACAGGTGGTGAAATAGTCCATGCCGGGCTTCACACCTTGATAGCCGAGGTAGTAGTTGGAGCCGAAGGTAAAGAGTTTCTGCGGTGCCATTTTTCTGAAGTCCTCCACAAAGGAAGCCATCTGCTCGATGGAGCCCCACAGCTCGTTGCCCAAAGCGAACATCACGAATGAGGGATGATGGCCGTAGGTACGGATGATGTGGTCGCCCTCTTTGTGGAGGAATGTCATGAGCCGCTGGTCATCCTTGTTGAAGTCACCCCAGAAAGGCAGTTCGGGTTGCATGTAGATGCCCAGTTCGTCGGCGGCCTCAAAGGCTGCCTCGGGCGGGCACCAGGAGTGGAACCTGATGTGGTTGATGCCATAGTCACGACATTTGCCCAAATAGTCGAGCCATTCTCTCCGGCTCATGGGCACATGGGCCTGGAGTGGGAAAACGCAGGCATCGTGCTTGCCACGCAGGAAGATTTCCTTGCCATTGGCCATGAAATGATGGTCAGCTACACGGAAGTCCATCAATCCGAAATTCTTGTTCATCTGATCCCTTGCTTTCTTTTTCTCCATGTTCACGGTGAGCGTATAGAGGTTGGGGTGATACTCATCCCATGTCTGCGCCTCTGGTCCCAACTGCAGGGAGAACTGCCATATCCCATCACCAGATGGTTGCAGGTTACGCCCCACCCAGTAATCTGCCGTCAGCACCTTCCCGTGGAAATTCTGTGGTGTGGCCGTCACGGTGATGTGCGTGCCTTTTCTCACCTTCCCCGTGGTGGTCATCACCACATCCACCCGCTGTGCCTTGCCATCGGGCCTCACCTCCATCGACTCGATGCGTGTGAGCGGCCTTGCCTCCAGATACATTGCTCCAATGACACCATTCCAGTTGGTCTGGGTGTCTTCTGTATAGGCATGTGAGTTGCTGAGGAGTTGCGGCGGCACCGTCTCGCCGTTGTCCACCATCAGGGCGATGGTGTGTCTTCCCGGGGTGAGTTGTGCCGTCAGGTCATAGGTCTGGGCTGTGCTGACATCGTCGCTGTCTCCTGCCCGCTGTCCGTCAACATACACGACGGTGGGTTTGGTGCGTTCCAGGAAAAGCACTATCTGATGGTTCTTCCAATCCTGCGGGATGGTCACCTCACGGCGATACCATGCCCGTCCCACATAACTATGCAAACGTGTGAGATGGGTGGTTTCGGTAGTGGTCTGTGGAGCGTTGCCCTTTTTGTTCGTGTCGGTGGTGCCAGGCAATGTCACCATGTCGCTCATGGGAGACGTAGCAGTGATATTGTTTTGGGGGTCAAGTACGAACTGCCATTGTCCAGCAATGGAAATCTGCGGGCGATGGGGGTTTTGCGCATTGGCTGCCAATATGATCAGCAGCAGCGAAAGGGAGATGATGACTTTTCTCATGACATGGGTAGTTTGTTTATCGCCTGCGAAATTAATAAAAAATCCGATGATGTGAGCACAGTAAGACTAAGAATTAAGAATTATGAATGAAAAATTAATTCATCTTCCGAAAGTTTTGAAAATACTGATATTCAATGCCTCACGACCAATCTTTTAAGCCACACTTCTTTTTCCTTTGTAGACCCAATTTTTTTCCCTTTTTGCGAACGCCTTGGCGTTTTTTCGCAAGCAGCAGCGTTTGCCGAATGTCATCCCAAAATGTTTTTCTACTTTTTTCTGAAGCGAAGCGGTTTTTGATCTTCTCTTCATATCAGATGGTGTGCCCTATTGCTCAGAGGAAATGAAAAAGGAAGAAAAAGTGATAAAAACAATCTCAGCGTTGATGAAAAAATAAAAAACGCAAGCGTTTCTCAAAAAGGACGAAAAATCATCAAATTGACGTATTTACAGCTTTCAATTTGAGGAGCATGAATCATGCCTAACAAATATCAGTGTTGACACGCAAATCATATGGCTTAACTTCTTTAACCACTTTCAACTTAAGAAAGTTGAATGGATTCTTTAATCTCTGTGTCTCTGTATCTTTGTGTTGATCTACACTCCTTACAATTTGCGGAACTTGAATTAAGAATGATGATTACCACTACAAAAAGGGAGCTTGGGTAGAGAGACAAAAAAGAGGACGACATGAATCACTCATCCCGGCCTCCTGAAAACAATTCAACGAATATTGGTCTTGATCAATGCAATCACACATAGAATGGTGACAAATGCCACCCAGACCAACATCATCGTCGTCTCATGATCTGATAACATAATCTTTACCTTAAAATCTATCAAACTACTAACCTATATGAAAAGCATTCTCACGAACACAGGTGCAAAATTAGCCCATTGTTTGCGCACACACAAGTCATTTTGAAGTGATTTCCCTCTCTTGTTCGTTTTTTTGACCTGAATCAATTCATTCAACTTCCTCTACGTTGAAAGTAGTTAAAGAAGTTAAGTAGTTAAAGAAGATAAGCCGTATGATTCGCGTACACATCGGGATTTTCCCCTGACAAATAGGAAATCGCCCCGTCGTTTATAGGTATCTTCCTTTTGCAAGTCATGGAAATGACATTACTTTTGCAGTAGAAATCAGCGAAAAGCTTGGTTTCGGAAACATAAGTTCAACAACAAAAGTAAAGAAAGGAAAACAATTATGAAGACCATGTATAAAGTGATCGTAGCCATGATGATGATGGCCATCACAACAGCTCCGGCTGCAGCAAAGAACAATGTGGACAGAAACGCACGTCCCGACAGGAAGGAAGTGAGAATGACGGGCCACAAGTACGACAAGAACTTTGACAGGAAGGTGTACCGCGACCGCGACCGTCACGCCCCTGCTCTCGAGATAACGGCCTTCAAGGTCAGCAACAAGACTATCAGGCACAAGAACGTTATCAAGGCAGCCAAGGCCGTCTATGGCGTGAAGGATGTCAAGTTGAATCCGCGCAACAACATGCTGATCGTGACATACGATGCCAAGAAGACCACGGCTCGCCGCATCAAGGCAGCAGTGAACTGAGCAAGACAACCATCATTGTATGGCAAATGTCATTTCCATCAATCAACCAACGACCGACGGCCGACAGCCGCCGGTTTTTTTATCCTTGTTCCTACAAAAAGGAAGTCAAACGTCACATTTTGGGGCCGTTGTTCAGTATCAGCCCATAGAATCATCTTTCCTTTAGAGAAAACTCTGTCGGATTTCAAATAAGGCTCTTTAGGAATTGTATCTTTTCGCTTTCCGACCATTTGTCGGTGTAATTGATAGAATAATTGCCAACGTTCCCGTTCTTCTCTCTAATCAAGAAGTATGTATTAGCCTTTTCCCCATATATCCTGTAGATGATGGATTGCTTCGTCAAGTCGGTTTCAAGGATTTGGCGGTTAAGACCGTTGGACTCGAAGTATTTCGAATCCCATTCATAAAATGCCTTTACGAAATCGTTGCCCTTCAATACGCCATCCTTGTTGAACTCGTATTTGTCATATCGGGTAAACGAAAAGGCGACAATCACTGAATCCTTGTTCATGAAAAACTGCTGACTGGATTCCTTGTTATATCCGCATTTCTCCCATTTGCCAGGAAGGGAGACTTCGCCATAAGGCATTACAAAATAGTTGGTAACGTCTTTGGAAGCATCATAGTCGCCTCCGACGATGCTGGTAGTTCTTTGCGAGAAACAGCCCGCCAACAAAACCATTATTGCCAATACATAGAATTCTTTTATGGCAAGTGCCACATCATACTTCTTACTCTTCTTCATCACATTATACTTTAAAATCGTAGGGACGGAGCAAGTCAGTCGAAATGGAAATGGAAGTCGAGCTTTGCTCCCTTCACACTTTTGAAAATGCCATTGTATGACTGGAAAGCATGGGTGTGACCCTCATCGTCCTCCTCCTCACTGTCGAAGAACTCACCGTCGAACTGACCGATGTATTTCCCTTTTAGGAATGCATTGATGACACACCTTCCGCTTTTGGGGTCATAGGAGACAAGTTTCAGTTGCCTTCTGGCTCCATACTCTTTAGCCTCTGCTATATCGTACGGAATATAACTTCCGGTGATGCCATCCATGTCAAAAAGGAAGCCTGTGCCGCCTACACCTCCCCACATGCCCATATATACTGGGGTCAACTTCTCTTTCTGTTCAGGAGCAGTATTCTCCGCTTCTGCATCTTCCGGCATCTCTGAAGACTCGACACCAACGGTACTGTCAGTGGGCTCTTCACGGACAGTATTGTCGGTCGGCTTTTCTGGGGCATCCTCACTCACCTGACCGGCAGGAACAGGAGACACAGCACCTTCATTGGCATTTTTCTTTTCGCAGCTTGTCAATGATGTCACCACAAAGAGAGAGATGACAAGCGCGAAACTGAGCATCATCAGTTGTGTTTTGAACGATTGATTTTTCATATATTTGATTGAATTGTTGGTTACAAAAGTAACAAAAATCCATGATATAACAAACAAAAAACGACAAAATGCGACTGATATTATGGGCATTATTAATATCTGTCGCAAATGAAGGATGGTGTCGCAACGAAGTGAGACGAAAAAGTGAAAAATGTTTGGAATAAGGGGATAACGCAGCTTATCTTTGCAATGTCGAAAGGAACAAAAGACATCCGGAAGACAGAAACAAAGAAAACATTATAAACGAAATAATAACTAAAAAAATTACAATTATGAAAAAGTCAGTTTTTTTCCTCGCCGCACTCATGTGCATGATGATGAACTCCGTGGCAACCTTCGCCAATGACATGATCATCCCCGCAACGCAGCTTCCCGCCGCTGCACAGTCTTTCATCCAGAACACCTTCCCCGGTCAGACCGTCTCCTACGCCAAAGTTGATAGGGACTTCGGAAGAACCACCTATGAGGTATGCCTGAACAATGGCACCGAATTGGAGTTCAACAAGAACGGTGAAATAGACAAGGTGGACTGCAACTTCAGCGCCGTTCCCGCCCATCTCGTGCCGGCCACCATCGCC
This sequence comes from uncultured Prevotellaceae bacterium, assembly GCA_947306845.1. Next base: position 308 of record CAMZHP010000062.1, on the reverse strand, counting down.
GACTACGTGAAGACGAACTTCGCTGGTGCCACGATCGTCAAGATTGACAAGGAGCGCTACGGATATGATGTGGAACTCTCCAACGAACTCGAACTGAAGTTCAACAAGAAGGGTCAGCTGATGAACATCGACGACTGACAAACACGTTTCACTTCTAAAATGGGCAGGATTGTTTATCCTGCCTTTTTTGTTGTTTAAAACGCAGAGATTCAGAGATACAGAGCCATTTCGTGGTTTCTCTAACATATAATTGCCATATAATGGTCCATTAATTTTTTCTTCTCTGTGCCTCTGTCTCTTTGTGTTGA
>CAMZHP010000061.1 GCA_947306845.1 uncultured Prevotellaceae bacterium | reverse complement strand
GGTCAAGATTATTCAGAGCATTGACCGCAAGATTGACCTCGAGGAGATAGCCAAGGCTCAGGGACTTGACTTCGACGAACTGCTTTCCGAGATAGAGGCCATCGTCTACAGCGGCACCAAACTCAACATCGACTATTACATCGATGAGGTGATGGACGAAGACCATGTGGATGACATCTATGACTATTTCAGCGAGAGTCAGACAGACGACCTCGACACCGCGATGGATGAACTGGGCGAGTACAGCACCGAAGAGGAGGTGCGCCTGGTGAGGGTGAAATTCTTCTCTGAGATGGCCAACTGAACAATACCTCCCCCTATCCCTCCGAAGGAGGGAGAGTTTACTGAGTTCGGGCGGATTTTTGATAATCCGCCCGCATTGTTGATAAGCCTTTGGAGATTCACAGAACCATTTCTCCATGCTGTTGACACGTTAAAACGTATTAATTCAGCAAGAAAAAAGAGCAAAGCACCCCAAAAGTAGATTTTTATTGCTAATTTTGCACGCAATAAATTATTGAGTTATGCCATCATTTGTTGCAGATAAAATCGTAATGGACGGTCTGACATTCGACGACGTCCTCCTTATTCCAGCTTATTCCGAAGTCCTTCCACGGACAGTGGAGCTGAAAACCATGTTCTCCCGACACATCGGACTGAACATACCGTTTGTCACCGCAGCCATGGACACTGTCACTGAGTCGGCCATGGCCATCGCTATCGCACGCGAAGGTGGCATCGGTGTGATCCACAAAAACATGTCCATTGATGACCAGGCACGACAGGTGGCCATTGTCAAAAGGGCAGAGAATGGAATGATTTATGACCCGGTCACCATCAAAATGGGCAAAACCGTGCAGGATGCGCTCAACATGATGGCGGAATATCACATCGGAGGTATTCCTGTCGTTGATGATGACAACCATCTCGTAGGTATCGTCACCAACCGTGACCTGAGGTTCGAACTGCATCACGAAAAGCCCATCGTCGAAGTGATGACCAAGGACAACCTAGTCACCACCGACCAACAGACCGACCTCGTAGCTGCAGCACAGATCCTGCAGGAGAACAAGATTGAGAAATTGCCTGTGGTGGACAAAAACAACCGTCTCGTAGGACTGATTACCTACAAGGATATCACCAAGGCCAAGGACAAGCCGATGGCCTGCAAGGATGATAAAGGAAGGCTGAGAGTGGCTGCCGGTGTGGGCGTAACCAATGATACCCTCGACCGCATGCAGGCCCTCGTCAGCGCCGGAGCCGATGCCATCGTCATCGATACCGCTCACGGACATTCCAAGTCGGTGGTGGAGAAACTGGTGGAAGCCAAATCCGCTTTCCCCGATGTGGATATCGTAGTAGGCAATGTGGCTACAGGTGCCGCTGCCAGGATGCTGGTGGAGAACGGAGCCGATGCCATCAAGGTGGGCATCGGGCCAGGATCCATCTGCACCACACGTGTGGTGGCCGGTGTGGGCGTGCCGCAGCTCAGCGCTGTATATGATGTCTATTCTGCGCTTCAGGGCACGGGTGTGCCCCTCATCGCCGACGGCGGACTGCGCTACTCGGGCGATGTGGTCAAGGCATTGGCTGCTGGTGGCAGCTCCGTCATGATCGGTTCGCTTGTTGCAGGCACCGAGGAGAGCCCTGGCGACACCATCATTTTCAACGGAAGGAAATTCAAGAGCTACCGAGGCATGGGATCGCTCGAGGCCATGGAGAACGGTTCCAAGGACCGCTATTTCCAGTCAGGCACCAAAGAGGCCAAGAAACTCGTTCCCGAGGGCATCGCCGGACGTGTGCCGTACAAGGGTACCCTTCAGGAAGTCATCTACCAACTGGTGGGTGGCCTGCGCTCAGGCATGGGTTATTGCGGCGCACAGAACATCGAGCGGCTGCATGAGGCCAAATTCACAAGGATTACCAACGCTGGTGTCATGGAGAGCCACCCACACGACATCACCATCACAAGTGAGGCTCCCAACTATTCAAGACCCGAATAAAATCATTATTTAAACAATAGCAATGAGACTGAAAACACTTTTTGCCATGCTTGTCATCGGAGCAGCGGCTTTCGCACAGGACGACCCGGTGATCATGACCATCAACGGACAGCCTGTCAACAGGTCGGAGTTTGAGTATTCATACAACAAAAACAACTCAGACGGCGTGATAGACAAGAAAACAGTAGATGAATATGTCGACCTGTTTATCAACTATAAGCTCAAGGTGGCAGCAGCACTCGACGCGCGTCTTGACACGCTCGTCTCTTTCAAAAATGAATTCGCACAGTATCGCGACCAGCAAATCAGACCAACCTTCATCACCGACCAGGATGTGGAGCGGGAAGCCAAGGATATTTACAGCCGCACACAGCATTTCGTCGACTCGATGGGCGGCATTGTCAAACCGGCCCATATCCTCATCATGGTGGGACAGAAAGCCAGCGAGGCCGACAGAAAGAAGGCTGAGCAGCGCGCCGACTCTGTGTACAATGCCCTGAAGCAGGGTGCCAATTTCGAGGAGCTCGCCAAAAAAGTGTCTGATGACAAAGGCTCAGCCAAGAATGGCGGCGTGCTGGGATGGATTCAGCCGCAACAGACGGTCAAGGAGTTTGAGACCGTGGCCTATTCGCTCAATAAAGGTGAGATCAGCAAACCAGTGCTCTCTCCCTATGGATACCACATTATCAGGCTCGACGACAAGTCGATGTTCTTCTCCTATGACTCCCTGAGAAACGACATCCTGACCTTCATCGACCGGAGAGGAATCCGCGAGAAAATCATCGATGACAAGATCGAGGAAATCGTGAAGACCAATGGCAACACGACCAAGGAGAAACTGATGGAGGAGCGCGCGATGGAACTCTCGGCCAAGGACTCCGACCTGGCCAATCTCATCCGCGAATACCATGACGGTCTGCTGCTTTATGAGATCAGCAACAGCGAGGTGTGGGACAAGGCTGCCAAGGATGAGGCGGGACTGGCCAATTACTTCAAGAAAAACAAAAAACGCTATACCTGGGATTCGCCGCGCTTCAAGGGCATGGCCTACCATGTGAAGGACCAGGCGGATGTCAAGGCGGTGAAAAAGAGCGTCAAGGGATTGGCTTTCGACAAATGGGCTGAAAAGCTCCGCACCACTTTCAATGCTGACTCCGTGAAACGGATCAGGGTAGAGAAAGGCATCTTCAAGCAGGGTGACAATCCTCTCGTCGACCGTGACGTGTTCAAGAAAAAGGATGCCAAGGTCACTCCCAACAAGGATTATCCCATCGATGCCACCTATGGAAAGGTGCTCAAGGCTCCCAAGGAGTATTCCGACGTACGCGGACAGGTGGTGGCAGACTACCAAGACCAATTGGAGAAGGAATGGGTGGCCAGGCTCCGCCAGCGCTATGCTGTCGAGGTCAATAAGGAAGTGCTGGCCACTGTGAACAAACACTGATGCTTATATTGGCGCTTATGAACAAACTGCATCTCACTGCATGGGCTTGCTTGAGCCTGGCCTTTATCCCGATGACTATCAAGGCATTCCAGACATCGTATGATGCGACTGGTGGGTTGCCTCAGGATTCTGCGGTCGTGCAAAAAGATTTCGTACCCAACCCGGAAAGTGTCATCGATGAGGTGGTATGGGTGGTGGGTGACGAACCTATCCTTAAGTCGGATATCGAGGCCATGAGGCTGCAATCAGAGACGGAAGGAATCAAATGGGAAGGAAACCCCGACTGCGCCATTCCAGAACAGTTGGCCGTGCAGAAACTTTTCCTTCATCAGGCTGCCATCGACAGTATTGAGGTGACGGAATCGCAGGTGTCACAGGTCATAGAAGATCAGATCAATTATTGGATACAGCTGGCCGACGGTTCGCGAGAGAAACTCGAGGAGTATCGCAAGCAGACCATCGCACAGATGAGGCAGGAGATGCATGATGAGTTCAAAAACCGTGAGCTGATTCAAAGAATGAAGCAGAAACTGGTCGAGGAAATCGCCGTGTCGCCAGCCGAGGTGAGGAAGTATTTCCAGAATCTCCCTGAGGACAGCATCCCTCTCGTGCCCACCAATGTGGAGGTGCAGATTATCACCATGCAGCCCAGAGTGTCGGCAGAGGAAATCAACAGGGTGAAGGATGCCCTGCGAGAGTACACCGACCGCGTCAACCGTGGTGAGACCACTTTTGCCACTCTGGCCAGGCTTTACTCTGAGGACGGCTCGGCAAGGCAGGGCGGTGAAATCGGCTTCACGCCTAAGTCGGTGCTCGACCCGGCTTTCGCCAGTGTCGCGTTCAACCTCACTGACCCCAACAAGATTTCCAAAATCGTGGAGACGGAATTTGGCTATCACATCATCCAACTGATTGACAAGAGAGGTGAGCGTATCAATGTGAGGCATATCCTGCTGAAACCCAAGTTCACACAAGAGGAGATGGAACAGGCCAAGCATAGGCTCGACTCCATCGCCAGCGACATCCGTGAGGGAAAGTTCACCTTCGACGAGGCCGCCACTTACATCTCTGATGACAAGGACACCAAAAGCAACCATGGCCTGATGGTCAATACCCCCGACCAGCAGACACGCACATCAAGATTCCGCATGCAGGACCTGCCCACCGAGGTGGCACGTGTTGTTGAGGACTTGAAGGTAGGCGAAATCTCAGCTCCCTTTGAAATGGTCAACAGCAGGGGAAAGAAGGTGTGTGCCATCATCAAGCTCAAGAGCCGGGTGGAGAGCCACCGAGCCTCCATTACAGAGGATTTCCAAACCATGAAGGATGTGGTGCTTGCCAAACGGCGTGAGCAGAAACTCAACGACTGGGTGGCTGCAAAGCTCAAGAACACCTACGTGAGAATGAATGACCGATATAAGGATTGCAAGTTCCAATACCAAGGATGGGTAAAATGATGGTCATCCCAACAAAATCCCTACATGGCGGGCATAGAATCTTCACCATACTGATTCTATGCCTGCTTGCCCTTTGCCAGACCCAGCAGGCCGACGCCCAGAGGAGAAGGGGAGGGAGGGCTGATGACCAGCGTATCTACCTCGACCATGCCGATTCGCTCTATTACAACGAATACCGCAAGCATGATACCCAGATTGTCAGGGGACATGTGAAGTTCAGGCACCAAGGGGCCACGCTCTTCTGTGACAGTGCCTATTTCAAGCAGCAAGAGAATACTTTCCATGCTTTCGGCCATGTGAGAATGGTTCAGGGCGACACTCTGGAAATCAGATGCGACACAGCATTCTATGACGGCCGCGCTGATGCTGATATGGTGCATGCCCAGAGCAATGTCGTCGTCATTCACCGCAAGACTTCCGAACTGCATACCGACAACCTGATCCTCGACAGGAAATTCGATGTCGTCTATTATGACCAAGGTGGCAATTATGCCGACAAGAGCAAGGGGATGACACTCAGCAGTGACTGGGGAAAATACAACCTCACCACCAAAGAGTCGGAGTTCTTTTATGATGTGACGCTCAAAACTAAGACGCATGTCATCACTACCGACACCTTATTATATTATTCAGCTGAGGAACGGGCACATGTGAAAGGAGGAAAGACAGACTATTCGTCGGGAAGACCTGTCTGGAGAAAATCGCGCATACATTCCATCAAGGATGGGTATGACGTGGAGACTACCAACTGTTACTTCTATATGAAGGATGACAGAACGGAGCTTTTCGACAACTCCAAAATAGAGAATGAGACAAGGCTGATAACTGGCGACAGCATCTTTTATGACAGCTCTGCCAAGAAAAGTCACGGATATGGGCGGGTCAACTACATTGACAGGAAAAACAAGAACCAGCTGACGGCCAATATCGTGGAGTATGATGAGAAGGTGGGGAAAGGCTATGCCACCAACAATCCTGTTTACATCGACTACTCGCAAAAAGATACCCTGTATCTGCATAGCGACACCATCAGGGTGGAGACATTCTTCATTGATACTGACAGCATGTACCGGAAAGTGCACTGCTATCATAAAGTACGCATGTTCAGAAAGGATATCCAGGCGGTCTGTGACTCCATGGTGATCTGTACACGTGACTCAAGTCTTACCATGTACGTCGATCCCATCACTTGGAATGGTCCGCGTCAACTGCTGGGCGACAGTATCAAGATATGGATGAACGACTCCACAGTGCGTGAGGCACATGTCATGTCCAATGCCTTGTCCGTCGAGCAGATGAACGACTATGAGCATCCGGGGAAAGTGTACTACAACCAGGTCTCTTCCAAGCTGATGAATGCTTATTTTGAGAATGGAAAGATAAGGATGAGTGAGGCTGTGCAGAATGTGCAGACGGTGTATTATCCGGTTGACGATGCCGACAGCTCGCTGATAGGAATGATTTATTTGGAGACCGACACCATGAGGATGTTTCTTACAGAAGAACGTAAGTTGCACAAAATATGGACGTCCAAGTCTGAGGGTGTGCTTTATCCCATGCTGCAAATCCCGGCTTCCAAAGATTACCTTCCTAATTTCGGATGGTATGACTACATCAGGCCTGTTGACGAGCATGATATCTATTATGTGGAAGAACGGCATCGGAAAAAGGGGTCTCGAAGAGACATGACTCCTTGGTGAGATTTGATTCCTTGGTGAGATGACAGATATTATACAATTATTGCCAGACTCCGTCGCCAACCAAATTGCTGCGGGCGAGGTCATTCAAAGGCCGGCTTCCGTGGTGAAGGAATTGGTGGAGAATGCGCTGGATGCAGGAGCCAACGAGGTGCATGTGATGGTGGTTGACGCTGGCCGCACCATGATCCAGGTCATCGACAATGGTTCGGGTATGTCGGCCACGGATGCACGGTTGTCCTTTGAACGCCATGCCACCTCCAAAATCCGCAATGCTGGCGACCTCTTTGACTTGCACACCATGGGGTTCAGAGGGGAGGCGCTGGCTTCCATCGCAGCGGTGGCACAAGTGACGCTCATCACCCGAACGCATGAAGAGGAGGTCGGTACCCTGCTGCGTATCGAAGGGTCGAAATTCATGGAGCAACAGCCGGTGGCATGCCCGGAGGGAAGCCAGTTCAAGGTGGAGAACCTTTTTTTCAATGTCCCAGCAAGGAGGAAGTTCCTGAAGTCAAATGCTACCGAACTCAACAATATTCTCATAGCGTATGAGCGCATCGCACTGGTTTATCCGCAGGTGTCGTTCACACTGCACAGCAATGGCACGGAACTGTCCAACCTGCCGGCAGCAGGACTGAGGCAGCGCATCGTCGACGTGTTCGGGAAACGCATCAATCAGGACCTCCTTCCCATCAATGTGGACACCACACTATGTCGTATCACAGGGTATGTGGGAAAACCACAGTCGGCGAAAAAGAAAGGGGCACATCAGTATTTCTTTGTCAATTCAAGGTACATGAAGCATGCCTATTTCGCAAAGGCTGTCATGGCACCGTTTGAGAGGCTCGTCCCGCAGGGTGAGCAGGTGCCTTTCTTCATTTACTTTGATGTCCCGCCAGCGGATATTGATGTCAACATCCATCCCACCAAGACGGAAATCAAGTTTGAGAACGAACAGGCGATATGGCAGATCCTATCTGCATCTGTCAAAGATGCGGTCGGCAGGTTCAATGACATTCCTTCCATCGAATTCGATACGGAAGACAAACCCGATATCCCAGTGTTTGGCACAGGGGGCACGGCGACTATGCCGAGGGTGAGAATCGACCCACAGTACAATCCTTTCCAAAAAGGGGAGACACCGAGGAGCAGACCCTCGGCAGAGTCTGGGTGGCAACAAATGGAGGGGGCTACCAAGACAGACGGCATCAGCCAACAGACCACACTCTTCGACGGACAGGAGGTGGATGGCACGGCAGACATCATGGCAGAGAAATCTCCCGTACATTATCAATATAAGGGGCGGTTTATCATGACGGCGGTGAAATCGGGACTGATGATCATCGACCAGCATAGGGCACACCTCAGGGTGCTGTTTGAGGAATATCTGCAGAAAATGGCCAGTCATAAATGGCCCACACAGCGAGTGCTGTTCCCGGAGATCGTCAGACTGACACCTGCAGAGACTGCTGTGATGCAGCAGCTGCTTGACCAGTTGGCTGACGTGGGATTTGCCGTGTCAGACTTGGGTGGGGGAAGCTTCTCCATCAATGGGGTCCCTGCTGGTCTGGATGGGGTCGATCCCGGAAACATGCTTGCCGAACTCATCGCCTCTGCAAAGGACAAGACCGGAAGGCCACAAAATGAGATGGCCGAGTCAGTGGCACTGGGAATGGCGAGAAGCTCAGCCATACCCTACGGACAGGTGCTCTCCAATGAGGAAATGGAGAATCTGGTCAACCGACTTTTTGCTTGCTCAAATGTCAATTTGACACCCGATGGCAAGTCGGTCACTTGCATCCTACGACAGGAAGAAATTGAACGATTGTTGGGCTGATTTGGTGAAAAACCGCCCGAAAAAGGCATAAATACTGCGTTTTTTCGTCCAAAAGTGAAAATTTCTTTAGAAAAAATAATAATATTTGGAAAAAAATATTATCTTTGCGGCGGAATTTATAGCGAATAATAAAAAAGATTATATTATTTTTTGATTTTTTAAAACATAAAAGGTTATGAAAAAACTATTAATGGTGTTGGCAATCGCCAGCGTTTCTTTTTCAGCCATGGCACAGGATGATCCCACACTGAAGTACAGCGTGGCAACCAATTCATTCTGGAGCAATTGGTTTATTCAGGTTGGTGCCCAGTGGAATGCTTGGTATTCCGCTGACGAGCATGGCGCAGGTCTCGACCGCAGCCCGCTGAAGGATTTCCGTTCCAACCCAGGTGCAGCCATTGCTATCGGTAAGTGGTTCACACCGGGTCTCGGACTCCGTACCAAACTGATGGGTATCTGGGGCAAGTCTGTCCGTCCCGACGGAAAGGGCTACTTCAACAAGTTCTGGACACTCAATGAGAACATCCTCTTCAATGTGAGCAACATGCTCTGCGGCTACAACCCCGACCGCGTGTGGAATTTCATTCCCTTCGTTGGTGGTGGTATCGGACGCTCAATGACCCACAACCGCTATGGTATGGATCTGAGCGCAGGTATCCTCAATGAGTTCCGCCTCAGCCGCAAAGTGTTCCTCAACCTCGAGGTGGGATGGAACCGCTATGAGAACGATATCGACGGCAACGATTGGCTTCTTGATCCCAACAAGCGCGGATGGGAAAGCCACGACAACCTGCTCTATGCTGAACTGGGTCTGACTTTCAACCTGGGCAAGGGCACATGGGACAAAGTGCCTGATCTCGCAGCTATCAAGGCTCTCCATCAGTCACAGATCGACGCCCTCAATGCTCAGCTGGCTGACGCCAATGCAGAGATTGACCGTCTGAACAACCTAATCCGCAACCACCAGTGCCCCGAGGCAGTGAGAGACATCATCGCAGCTCCTGCTACTGTTTACTTCTACTGCAACAAGACCAACAGCGGTCCTTCATACGAGCGTGACATGGTGGACGTTCGCACACTGGCCAAGCTGGCTGCTGACAAGAATGTTGACCTGCTCATCACAGGTTATGCTGACAGCGCTACCGGTAATCCCGAGCACAACCAGTGGCTCTCTGACGAGCGCGCCAAGACTGTTGCCGACGAGGTGGTTGGCCAGGGCGTGAGCCGCAGCAAGATCACAACTGTTGGCAAGGGTGGTGTTGACATCCTCTCACCGTTCGACCTCAACCGTCGCGCAGTTGTTGAGCTGAAGTAATCACAACTCAGAAAACAATAAAAAGGTGCATCCCGATGGATGCACCTTTTTTATGGTCTTTGATTGATGGGAGTTATGTCTGAACTCCCACAATCTTGTCTTTCTATACTAGACCCTGAATCCGATGATTCTCCTCACTTCCTCTATGGTAGCCTTGGCACTCTCACGGGCACGCTCAGCTCCCTCACGGGCAATCTGGTCGAGCAGCGCTGTGTTGGCACTGTATTCTGCTATGCGCTCACGGATGGGAGCAATGGTCTTCACCAGGTCGGAGGCGATCTGCTTCTTCAGGTCTCCATAGCGGAGAGTGCAGTCGCGCCACTTCTCGTCAAAATAGTCGTAGGCTTCCTTGTTGGAGCACAGCAAGAGGAAAGTGAACAGATTCTCGATGATCTCAGGACGCTCGCTGTTGGGGGTCTGAGGGCCAAGGTCTGTCACTGCTTTCATCACTTTCTTGGTGATGACCTTGTCCTCGTCGCGCAAATAGATGCAGTTGCCCTCGCTCTTGCCCATTTTCCCGCTCCCGTCGAGTCCGGGCACTTTCACAGCTTTGTCAGCAAAATAAAAATTCTGAGGCTCTGGGAAAAACTCCACACCATAGATGTTGTTGAAACGGCGGGCACATTTCCTCGCCATCTCCATGTTCTGCTCCTGGTCTTTGCCTACGGGCACTTTCTGGGCGCGGTGCTGGAGGATGTCGGCAGCCATCAGCGTAGGATAGGTGAGCAGACCGGCATTCACATTGTTGGGCTGCTTGCGAGCCTTCTCCTTGAACGTGGTCACGCGCTCGAGCTCCCCAAGGTAAATGTTCATGTTCAGATACAGGTAAAGCTCCAGCGTCTCCTTGACGTCGCTTTGCACATAGATGGGTGCTTTCTGAGGATCAAGGCCACATGCCAGATATTCTGCCAGGATAGTCCGGGTGCTGTTTTGGATATCCTCAGGTTTGGGATGGGTGGTCAGACTATGCCAGTCGGCAATGAAGAACATGCAGTCATACTCATCTTGCATTTTAACAAAACTCTTCACCGCACCGTAATAGTTTCCTAAGTGCAGGTTGCCGGTCGGCCTGATGCCACTAACTACTTTTTCCATTCTTCTTTGTTTTAGGTGGGCTCTCAAAATCCCACAAATAATGTTATAAAATGATCTTTTGAAGGTGCAAAATTACCACAATTAAGTGTGAAAAAGAAAAAATTCAAGAAAAATTTGGCGGTATCACATATATTTCTTACCTTTGCAACGCTTTTTGAAAAGGGGCGTTTAGCTCAGCTGGTTTAGAGCATCTGCCTTACAAGCAGAGGGTCGGCGGTTCGAATCCGTCAACGCCCACTTGGGGTGATTCCCTGTGGTCCTTATGGGATTGCAGGGATTTTTTGCCCAAAATGTCTTTTTTTCAGGAGAGATGACGCATATCACATTTTTAATTTGTATCTTTGCATCGAAATCGTAAGGCCGCAACTATATATTTTTGATGATTCAGCTTGAGACACTGACCGCCATATCACCCGTCGACGGTCGCTACAGAGGTAAGACAGAACTGCTTGCAGGTTTTTTTTCTGAGTATGCCCTTATCCGCTACAGGATCCGTGTTGAAATAGAGTATTTCATTGCTCTGTGTCAATTGCCGTTGCCTCAGCTCGAGGACATAGATCAGAGCTTGTTCCCCCAACTAAGAGATATCTATCAACAACTTACTGTGGAAGATGCGCAGAGGGTGAAGGATATTGAGAAAATCACTAACCATGATGTAAAGGCTGTGGAGTATTTCATCAAGGAACGACTGGATGAAATCGGTGGCTTCGGCCCCTACAAGGAATTTGTGCATTTCGGCCTGACCTCTCAGGACATCAACAATACTTCCGTTCCCCTGTCCATCAAGGATGCATTGGAGGGTGTGGTTTGCCCTCTGTTGGAGGAACTGATTGGTCAGCTGACCGACTATGCCGAGGAGTGGAAAGATGTGTCCATGCTGGCTAAAACTCACGGGCAACCCGCCTCACCTACCCGTTTGGGAAAGGAAATAATGGTGTTTGTGTACAGACTCCGTGAGCAAATGGATTCTTTGCGCTCCTGCCGCATTACAGCCAAGTTTGGTGGAGCCACAGGCAATTTCAACGCCCATCATGTAGCTTATCCCCAGATAGACTGGAAAGACTTCGGCAACCGCTTCGTGAAAGAGTCGCTTGGGCTCGACCGTGAGCAGTTCACCACACAGATCAGCAATTACGACTGTCTGGGCGCAGTGTTTGATGCACTCAGACGGATCAACACCATCTTGATCGATCTCGACCGTGACTTCTGGATGTATATATCCATGGAGTATTTCAAGCAGAAAATCAAAAAAGGCGAGGTGGGTTCCAGTGCCATGCCCCACAAGGTCAACCCTATAGATTTCGAGAACAGCGAGGGGAATCTTGGCATTTCCAACGCCCTCTTGCAGTTCCTGGCCGCCAAACTGCCTGTGAGCAGGCTCCAGCGCGACCTGACCGACTCCACAGTGTTGCGCAATGTAGGGGTGCCACTCGCCCACACCGTGATTGCTGTGGAAAGCACGTTGAAAGGACTGCGCAAACTGATTCTCAACGAGCAGAAATTGTATGATGACCTGGAAGCCAACTGGGCTGTGGTGGCTGAGGCGATACAGACCATCCTGCGGCGGGAAGCCTATCCCAATCCCTACGAGGCTCTGAAACAACTGACACGGACCAATCAGAAAATCACAGAACAGACGATACATGATTTTATTGGGTCTTTGGATATAGACCAGGAAACGAGAAAACAGCTGTTGGCCATCACGCCACACAACTATACAGGAATTTAGAAACACTATTTTACTAACTCAGCCGTGAGGCTATTAATTTGTTAAAACACTATGGATTTGGAAAACGAGAACAAGCAAGAAGAACTGTCCAACGAGCAGAATGCTGGTGGCCGGGAAGGTTATCAGTCATCAGGACAACAAGACAACTATTCAAGGGATTATCGCAGCGGAGGAAGGTCACAACGTCCGAGAATTCATACGCAGCGAGCTTATTCTACAGAACGCAGTAACGAGGATGAGGGCGGATTCCGCCCAGAGGGATTTGGAGCTGGCCTTCAGTCGAATGGCGGCCAGCGCTCCTATCGTCCGCGTTATAATAATAATGACCGTCAGCAAGGCAGTTATCAGCCCCGTCAGGGCGGTTATCAGCCTCGTCAGGGTGGTTATCAGCCCCGTCAGGGCGGTTATCAGCCCCGCCAACAGCAGGAGGGCGGTTATCAGCCCCGTCAGCAGCAAGAGGGCGGTTATCAGCCCCGTCAGCAGCAGGAGGGTGGTTATCAGCAGCGTGGCGGCTATCAGCAGCGTGGTGGTTATCAGCAGCGCGGCGGTTATCAGCAGCGTGGCGGTTATCAGCAGCGCGGTGGATACCAGCAGCGCGGCGAACAGGGTGGTTACCAACCCCGTCAGCAGCAGGAGGGTGGCTACCAGCAGCGCGGCGGCTACCAGCAGCGTGGCGGCTACCAGCAGCGCGGCGGCTATCAACAGCGCGGCGGCTATCAACAGCGTGGCGGCTACCAGCAGGGTGGCTATCGTCAGCATACACCTGGCTATGATC
>CAMZHP010000060.1 GCA_947306845.1 uncultured Prevotellaceae bacterium | reverse complement strand
AGAAATGGAACCCGACCGGAAGAATTACTGCCTATATGCCTATGGAGACAGTAGGGGTGACAAGGAATTACTTGAATACGCAGACCACGGATTTTTATGTTGAAGAAAAATGACATTAAATATGAATTATAAAAAAATAACAGACCGTCTGGCCACATGTTTCAGAGAAAGATGGAGACAACTGCTCGTTACCGCTATTGCCATATCTCTCCCTCCCTGCTTGGTGTATGCCGGTAAACATACATTTTGGAGAGTCATCAATGACACTATTTTTGAAATGGGGGTGATTTTCTTTATCGTGGCAATGATGGGGAAATGGGGGAAATGGCTCACCCATCTGCTTTTCGTCCTATCCTTGTTTGATTTCGGATTAAGCTTTGGATGTTATTTGTCTAATGGCCAGCCTGTGACTCTTGAAATGATATATCTTATCATGGGAACCAATTCCAATGAGATTTCTGAGTTCTTCAGTTTCTACTTTCCCCCTGCTAAAATACTCATTTGGCTGGCGGCCATCATATTACTCATTTTGTTGTATTTCGCAAAAATTCCACGGTTACGTCCAAGCATAAAGGTTTCACAAGTTGGAACTATTGTATTTCTGTTGACTTCCATCCTATGCTTTCCGCCACCAAGCCGAGGCATTTACAATTGGTGCGACAAGATTCCTCCCATCAAGTATCTTTTTATCATAAAGGATTATGAACCACTTGGCAAGTTGGCCGATTTTCGTCATGAAATCTCTCTCAAAGAGGTGTCCGACCAACACCCCCAGCACATCGTTATCGTTATCGGAGAATCATTTGCCAAGTCTCATTCCTCTGTCTATGGATATAAGCTCGACACCAACCCTGAATTGTCCCGACTCATCCATGAAGATCACGTGTATGCCTTCACTCAATGCACTGCTCCTGCAGCTTTTACCCATTTGGCATTCAAGAACATATTCACACTATGGGATACCTACGAGTCAAAAGCTTTTGGAAAGGTGGAAGGCATAAAAAAAGGATTGAAACATATTCTCATGCCTTGGAGAGAGGATGAAAATGCTTGGTATAAATATCCAACATTATTTGATGTCTTCAGTCAAAAATATATTATTAGATGGGTATCCAACCAAGAACCCCATGGCATGTTTGATAATGTTCAAGCTGCTATTGCCAGCCTTTCAGATACGGTTTGGTATGCAAGGCATCATCCAGAGGCTGGCAGCCGATACGATGAAGTGGTGGTACCTGTACTCGAGTCATTTCTCAAGACAGACAGCTTACCTTCCATCACCATCGTCAACTTGATGGGACAGCATGAAAATTTTTACCAACGCTATCCAGATTCATGGAACTATTTCAAGGCCGACGACTATAAAGACCGACCTGTTCATCAAAGAGAGGTTCTTGCACAGTATGACAATGCCACACGATACAACGACCATGTGGTGGCATCCATTTTCGAATTATACAAAGACGAGTGTGCTTTGGTTTTCTATTTTCCCGATCATGGTATGGACATGTTTGAAACCGATCCCAATCATTGCGGACATGCTTCTGCAAGAGAGCAAAAGTCATGGGATCTTAGTTGTCGCATTCCATTCTTCATTTATACCACTGACCACTATCGCCAATTGTTTCCCCAGCAAGCAGAACAGATAGAGGCTTCTCTCAACAACCCCTTCAACACCAAGGAACTCATCTTTGCGCTTTTGCAAATCACAGGATGGAAAATGACCAATTATGATGGGAAAATCGGCAAGACGTTCCTAAGTGACGGTCAACAATGAATTCTGAGAGCCAAAAATTCAAGAAAAAAAGGCATAAGTATCAAAAAAATGGAGTTTTATCATAATGATTGCAAAAAAATAGTTACCTTTGTACGTTGAAAGCAAAATAGCTGTTGATTGCAGATACTGCAAGATTGGGAATATATAATTTTTCTATTACTTTGATAGTTATCCGCGGTTTTCGCCTGCGATGATTGCGTATTGTTGTGTATAACCTGGTCTTTAAGGCGGTTTTGGCATTCAGGCTCATTTTTCTCCCATTCTTACGTCGCTTTTTCAACTAAAGAGCGATGAGGGGAAGATGTGCCTTATGTCGACCACCAGTTCGACCAACACTTTTCATCATCAATACAGTCAACAGCTGGTCTTCTCAAATTTCACACACTGTTTCCATTTTGCACCATGCAGTCATATACCACCCAGCGATATACTAAAACAGATAGGTTTATCTGGTTGGTCACGTTTGTGTTTCTTATCGTTGCCAACACCATTGCCAGTTCGGCAACGGTCTTGTTTGGCTTTACCTTATTGGTGTTGCTGTTTACCAATTTCAAACTGAAAATCTATAAATACCACATATTTACCCTCCAATTCTGTCTTTACTGTTACGCCACCACCTTTTGGGCACTCAACGGCCGCTACACCATTCCTATATGCAGCTCCATCTTCATAACCCTGTTATGCTTATACGTATTCTATGAATATTGGAAAGACATCCAAGATATCCACATTCTGCTGAAAATCATCATGTGGACTGGCGTTTTCGTGGTTCTGTACACTTACTACCACTATGGCTTGGAAGACATTGTCGCCGCAGATGAGGAAGGCCGTCTGGAAAATGATTTCAAGAATGTCAACACGATAGCCATGATTACAGCCGTCTCTTTGATCATCAATTTTTATTTCAGGCTATTCGTAAAGAAAGATTGGTCTATTGTTATTTGGATTCCCTGTTTGATGATTATTGGTGCCACTCAATGCCGTAAGGCTTTTGTGATGCTCGTCATGGGTGTGTTCATTTTGTATTATTACAAACAGAAGAAAGAAAAAAGAGGCGACATGTTGCTTCCACTTTCAAAGATTATAGCGTTTGTTGTACTGGGCATCATTATCCTTGTCGTTTTAGGACAAGCGAATGTCTTCTCCGGACTATACAACCGCATGAGCGGACTGGTAGCCTCCCTCACTGGAGGAGAAGATGTAGATGCATCCACCATGGTGCGTAATGCATACAATAGAATTGGATGGGAACAATTTTTGAAAACGCCCTTTCTCGGAGTAGGCATCAATAACTCAATGATTCTTATTTCCCAAAAAACAGGCCATGCAACCTATCTGCATAACAACTACCTTGAACTTGCATCCTGTGGAGGAATCATCGGTGTTATCTCCTATTATAGCATGTTTTTGTATATTCTTTTCAAGGAAATAAAATATGTAAAATTTGACAGCAGTGCCATACTTATCATTGCATGGGTTCTCATTAGACTGGTGGTCGACTGGGGTTCTGTATCTTACTGCAGCAGAACGACCTATTTGTATCTGATGGTGTTTTTTATTCACCTGGACAACATGAAGAAAAAATACCCACGCATTAGATGAACTATAGCTTCCTCCTTGCAGATCTTGGCACCGGCGGTGCAGAACGGGTGAGCATACTCATGGCCCGTATACTGAAACGTCATGGCCACTCCGTAAGGTTTGTCTGTCTGTGTGGCGGCAAAGATGAAATCAGTCAATGGATCAGGCCAGAGTTTGAGCTCGACATTCTTGGAGCTAAACGTACCCTCACCGCCTTGCCATCCCTGAAGAACTATATAAACTCACATCGCGACACCATTCTTTTTTCCAGTTGTGAATACGTCTCGCTGCTCGCACTCATAGCCGGCCATCGTTCAGGCATCCCCGTCATCGTGCGGCTGCCCAATATGCCTAGCAATCACCTGTACCGTGGCTTTACCGAATTCAAATGGAATATCATCCGCTGGCTCAACAAGCGACTGCTTCCCAAAGCAAGGACCGTCATTGCACAAACTAAGGACATGCGTCAAGAAGCCCTGAAAAGATACCATCTCGCCGAGGACAAGGTGGTGACCATCAATAATCCAGTTGACAAGGAAATGGTGCTGGCCTCAACTGAGCATCATGACAATCCTTTCACGAAAGGAGGGATTCATTTTCTTGCAGTAAGCAACATCATCTATTCCAAAGGTATCGACGTGATCATCAAAGCATTTGCCAAGGTAAGGAAACAGATGCCAGAAGCCCATCTCACCATCCTTGGCCGCACCAGTTCTGATTATGCCAAAGAAATCATCAGCCAGGTGTCGCCCTCTGACGGTATCAGCTTTGAAGGATTCAAGGCCAACCCCTATCCCTTCATGCGCCATTGCGACGTGTTCGTGCTTCCCTCACGTATGGAAGGGTTTCCCAATGTGGTGCTCGAAGCCATGTGTTTCGACAAGCCCATCGCCGCCACAACCTGCGTCCCTATCATCAATCAGATTATAAAGGATGGGGTCAACGGCTATACCTGCCAACCTGAGGATGCGAATGGATTGGCTGCCTGCATGATGAATTCCGCCCGTCTCAAAGGCATCCACAACACATACAACCTTTTCGATGAGCAGCATTTTTGCCAGATTATGGAATGCCATTAAATATTCTCCAACAACTACGTTACAACACAACATATCAAGATGAAGATATCCTTTTCACCACCCTACATTGACGAAAGCATCATCAACGAGGTCGTCGACTCCCTGCGCTCGGGATGGATTACCACAGGGCCGAAAGTCAAGGCCTTGGAAGCAGAAGTGATGAAATTGACTGGTTGTCAGGCCGCGCTAGCTGTCAACTCATGGACATCTGGGACAATCCTTATGCTCAGGTGGTTAGGGCTGAACAGCGATGATGAGGTCATCATACCCGCTTACACCTATTGCGCTACAGCCATGGCTGTGATGTGGGCGGGAGCTAAAGTTATCATGGTCGACTCTGCGGAGGACTTCAACACATCAGCTGAAAAAATCCGACAAGCCATTACCCCACGGACAAAAGCCATCATCCCTGTTGACATCGCGGGGTTTCCCTGTGACTATGATGCCATTATGTCGCTTGTCAAAGAACCTGAAATACGCTCCATGTATCACCCCACCTCACCCGTGCAGGAAAAACTGGGACGTATCCTCGTACTCAACGACTCGGCTCACTCACTAGGCGCAAATTACCATGGACAGCCCGCCGGTCCACAAACTGATATCACCATTTTCTCATTCCATGCAGTAAAAAACATCACGACTGCCGAGGGAGGCATCATCTGCTTCAACCTGCCCGCGCCGTTCGATAACGAACAACTTTACAAGGACATGCGGCTGATGACCCTCAACTGTCAGACCAAGGATGCCTTCACCAAGAGCCAGGCCGGTGGATGGCGCTATGACATCGTAGGCAAGGGGATGAAAATCAACATGGCAGATGTCAACGCTGCCATTGGCCTTGCCCAGATACGGCAATACGACCATTTGTTAGCTGAGCGCAAACGCATCTACAAAGCTTATGACAAAGCACTGAGCCAATATGAATGGGCGATATTGCCACCCTCCGTCAAAAACGGAGGCGAAACTTCATATCATGTCTATCCCCTTCGCATCAAAGGTTTCACAGAGCAGCAGCGCGACGCGCTTATCAGCGAAATCGCAAAACACGATGTCGCTGTCAACGTGCACTTCGTCCCACTGCCCATGCTCAGCTATTACCAATCCCTGGGTTACGACATCGCCAATTATCCCAATGCCCGCAGACATTATGAGCATGAGGTCTCACTGCCTGTATATCCACAACTTACCGATGAACAGGTACAAACTGTGATCAACACGCTCATCAAGGCCTACGACACTATCGTAGGCTGCAAACAATAATGATCAGATTTTTCGACATCCTCCTTTCAGGCTTAGGTCTGACCTTGCTATCACCTGTCTTTCTGGTCATCTATATCATCATTCGCAGCAGCAGCCGCGGACCTGGATTCTACTCGCAGAAGCGTATCGGAAAAAATGGCATCCCATTCAGGCTGTACAAGTTCCGCACCATGCACAGAGGTTCCGACCGCGGCCGTCTCATCACAGTAGGAGGCAAGGACACTCGTATCACAAAAGCCGGATATTATATCCGCAAGTACAAACTGGACGAGCTTCCACAACTTTGGAACGTATTTATCGGTGAGATGAGTTTAGTGGGTCCACGTCCTGAAGTGGAGAAATATGTCAGACTGTACACACCCTCCCAACGTGTGGTGTTAAGTGTGAACCCTGGCATCACAGACTATGCATCCATTGAGTTTTCCAATGAGAATGAACTCCTCGGAAAAAGCGACAACCCAGAACGCATGTACGTCGAGGAAATCATGCCAAAAAAAATACAATACAATCTGAGATATATCAACAACCGAACACTGAAGGAATATTTCAAAATCATATTCCTCACGGTCGCAAAGATATCCAAACATTAACTCTGACCATACATGGAAAAAGATAAGGCATATTTGGAACTACTGAAGTTCTGCCTCAACGACCATCTTCCCGTTCCCCCAAACATCAAGGACATCAACTGGCATGAGCTGCTGGAATTCGGCAAGAAGCATACGATAGTGGGATTGTATATCCCCACAGTGCTGATGAAAGACGGAAAGCTGAAGAAAGAAGATTTTTTGGGAAACAAGCCCACCGATGATGATGTCATGGAATGGGTATTCGAGGACTATCTGTTGCGTAAATCCAACACAGGAGTCTTTGAGCGGGCACAAAAAGCATCTGAATGGTTCCGCGAACAAGGATTCCGCAATTGTATCCTCAAAGGCCAGGGCAACGCACTCATGTATCCTGATCCCATGCTCCGCACCTCCGGTGACATCGATATATGGTTGGAGGGCACTCGTGAAGAGATACTGGCTTTCACCACAAAATACTACAACATGCACGCGGGTTCCCTGCACGTTGACTTCCCCATGTTCAAGGAAACTTCGGTAGAGGTGCACTTTCATCCCTCCCGCACGTTCAATCCTTACATGAATAAGAAAATGTGGGCGTTTTACGACACCCAAGCAGAAGAGCAGTTTGAGCACTGGGTGTCCTCATCCGACGGTAAATACAAGTTCACAGCTCCCACTAATGAGTTCAATGCATTTTACCAGCTCCATCATATCTTCAGACATTTCATCGACGAAGGTATCGGATTACGTCAGATTATTGATTACTTTTACCTGATGCGCAAGCGCTACAATGATGGCATCACCCCGGGAGCCAATGAGGCACTGATCTCTGTACTCAATAGTTTCAATCTAAAAAAATTCTCTAGAGCGATGATGTATGTCCTCCATGAATTTCTGGGTCTGGAAGAAAAGTACCTCTACATCAAGCCCCATAAAGGCGAGGGTGAGTTCCTGCTCAATGAGATTCTGGAGGCAGGCAACTTCGGCAAGCATGAACATCGTCTAACCGATTCGCTAGAGGGAGTTAAAGGGCACGTCAACCGCTTTCTTGTATTGACTGTATTTAAATACCGTTTGCTTCGCCATTATCCCACAGAAGCCTTCTGGATGCCTTTGCGGGATCTGCGCTATTATTTCAAACACAAGGACGAAGAGGACTACGATTAAGGCTAAGCCACAGAATACAACCAAGTTAACCATTAAAGATATCAAAATATGGCAAACAAAAGGAATCACCTTGTTATTATGGCAGGAGGCATCGGAAGCCGCTTCTGGCCTATGAGTACAGCAGAGAAGCCGAAACAGTTCATTGATGTGCTGGGTGTTGGGCGCACTTTGCTACAACTCACCATCGACCGTTTTGAAGGCATCTGCGATCCAGATAATATCTGGGTGGTAACCAACGCCAAGTACGCAGACATCGTGCATGAACAGTTGCCTCAGATTCCCACGGAGCACATCCTTTGCGAACCCTGTCGTCGCAACACCGCTCCCTGCATCGCATACGTGAGTTGGCGAATCAAGAAAGAAGACCCCAAAGCCAACGTGGTGGTGACACCGAGCGACCATATTGTGACCAACAGCAGCGAATTCAAACGCGTGGTCTCCTCATGCCTTCAGTTCACTGGCGAGACCGACGCCATTGTCACTCTCGGCATGAAGCCGATCCGTCCTGAAACTGGCTATGGATACATACAGGCAGACCTGACAGCCAGTTCGCTGCGCAACAAGGAGATTTTCCGGGTTGATTCCTTCCGTGAGAAACCCGATGCCGCCACCGCCGAAGAATATATCAAGAACAAGAGTTATTTCTGGAATGCCGGCATCTTCATCTGGAGCGTGAGTACGATCGTCAATGCCTTCAGGGTGTACAAGCCCGCGATGTCAAAGATTTTCGAAAACATGTTCCCCATCCTCGGCACTCCAGAGGAACAGGCCGCCATCGACCTCCGCTATCCCGAATGTGAGAGTATCTCCGTCGACTATGCCATCATGGAGAAAGCCTCCGAAATATTTGTCTGTCCAGCGGACTTCGGATGGAGTGACCTAGGCACCTGGGGATCACTCATGGTGCAGACTCCCAAAGATCTTTACGGCAACAGCAAGATAGGCAACAACATCTCCCTGTTCGATACCCACAACTGCATTATCCATACCACGGAAGAGCGCAAGGTAGTCATTCAGGGTCTTGATGGCTATATCATCGCAGAGAAAGACAACACGCTGCTCATCTGCCGTCTCAGCGAGGAGCAGAAGATCAAGCAATTCTCAGGAGAAGGTTGATGCCTTGATTCACCCGATTCCCAACCATCCTATTTTATAAGAAATGAAAGACAAAACAGCACTCATCACCGGCATCACCGGCCAAGATGGCTCCTATCTGGCAGAGTTCCTCATCGACAAAGGCTATGAGGTGCACGGCCTTCTCAGGAGGTCATCATCCTTCAACACAGGGCGCATAGAACACCTTTACCTCGACGAGTGGGTTCGTGACATGAAGAAAAAGCGTCTGGTCAACCTTCATTGGGCCGACATGACCGACTCATCATCACTCATCCGCATCATAGGCGAGGTAAGGCCCACAGAAATCTACAATCTCGCCGCACAGAGCCATGTCAAGGTGTCTTTTGATGTCCCTGAATACACTGCCGACACAGATGCTGTGGGCGTGCTTCGCCTGCTTGAGGCAGTGCGCATCTGCGGCTTGGAGAAGCAATGCCGCATCTACCAAGCATCAACGTCCGAACTGTACGGGAAAGTGCAGGAAGTACCTCAGAAGGAGACAACCCCATTCTATCCCCGCTCTCCTTATGCAGTAGCCAAGCTCTATGGCTTCTGGATTATGAAGAACTACCGCGAGAGCTATGGGATGTACTGCTGTAATGGCATCCTCTTCAACCATGAAAGTGAGCGTCGTGGCGAAAATTTTGTAACCCGAAAGATTACATTGGCTGCCGCCCGTATCGCACAGGGCTTCCAAGACAAGCTCTATCTTGGCAATCTCAACTCACTCCGCGACTGGGGATATGCCAAAGACTATATCGAGTGCATGTGGATGATTCTCCAACAGCCTGAGCCCGACGACTTTGTCATCGCCACTGGTGAGTATCACACTGTCAGGGAATTTGCCACGCTGGCCTTCGAGGCAGTGGGCATCCATTTGGAATGGAGAGGAGAAGGAGTGGCTGAACAAGGCATAGACCGCAACACCGGGCGCGTCATCGTTGAGGTCGACCCCAAGTATTTCCGGCCTGCTGAAGTCGAGCAGCTGCTCGGTGACCCCACCAAAGCCCGCGAGCGCCTGGGATGGAACCCACGCAAGACTCCTTTTGCCGAACTAATTCGCATCATGATTGAGCATGATATGAAATTTGTCAGAAAACTTTACCTAAAGGCTCAGCTACCCGAATAAATACTATGACTCTCCTACAACAATCCAAGATATACGTGGCAGGCCACCGCGGACTAGTGGGATCTGCCATCTGGAATAACCTGCTTCAACGTGGCTACACCAACCTTGTCGGACGCACGCACCGTGAGCTCGACCTGCTCGACTCCGTGGCAGTCCGCCAGTTTTTTGATGAGCAGCAACCCGATGCCGTTGTACTTGCCGCAGCACATGTGGGTGGCATCATGGCCAACTCCCGATACCGCGCTGACTTCATCTACCAAAACCTGCAGATTCAGCAGAACGTTATCGGTGAGAGTTTCCGCCATGGTGTGAAAAAACTCCTTTTCCTTGGCTCTACCTGCATCTATCCCCGTGAGGCACCTCAGCCCATGCATGAGGATGCACTGCTCACCTCTCCTTTGGAATATACCAATGAGCCCTACGCGATTGCCAAGATAGCCGGCCTCAAGATGTGCGAGAGTTTTGCCCTGCAATATGGCTGCGACTATGTGGCTGTGATGCCAACCAATCTCTATGGTCCAAATGACAATTTCGATCTGGAGCGCAGCCATGTTTTGCCAGCCATCATCCGTAAGCTGCACTTAGCCAAATGTCTCAACGAAGACAACTGGGAGACTGTGCGCAGCGACCTCACCGCACGTCCCGTGGAAGGAGTCGGCGGCAGCCATTCCAAAGAAGAGATCCTTGCCGTGCTTCTTAAATATGGTATCACCCCCGAATCCGTCACTCTTTGGGGCACCGGCACCCCTCTACGCGAATTTCTCTGGAGCGAGGATATGGCAGATGCCAGCGTCCACGTCTTGCTGAATGTCAGTTTCTCCGACACTTATGCACCCGGTGATACTGAAATTCGCAACTGCCACATCAATGTGGGCACAGGAAAGGAACTTACCATCCGTGAGCTGGCAGAGAAGGTGGTAGCGGAAACCGGCTTCAAAGGTGCATTGCTGTGGGATGTCACCAAGCCCGACGGCACACCGAGAAAACTGATCGACGTCAGCAAACTCCACCAACTGGGATGGCATCACAAGGTGGACATTGACGAGGGCATCCATCGATTGTACACATGGTATTCACACTCAACGACACGATAAATGACTTCCAATCCTTCCCCGTTGACCAAGCATCCATCTTGCAATCCTGCAAGCATGCCAAGCACAGAAACCATCACACCCCAAAAACACATTTTCAAAATGTCTCTTCCCACCCAATTCGTATCCATCGTCATTCCTGTCCTCAACGAAGCCAAAATCATTGAGGATTGTCTCAATTCGGTGACCTGCCAAGATTACCCCAAAGAATTGATGGAAATTCTGATTGTCGATGGGATGAGTACCGACGGCACTCGTGACATTGTCAGTCGGATGAAGGAGAAAGATGGGAGGATTTCCTTGCTTGACAACCCCAAGAAAAACGTCCCTTGTGCACTCAACATTGGCATAAAAAAAGCCAAAGGCGAAATCATCGTGAGGATGGACTCGCACTCCGTATATCCCCCTTATTATATCTCGACCCTGGTGGAGAAGATGATTGAGCTGGATGCATGGAATGTGGGAGGAATGCTGATCACCACCCCAGCTAACGATTCTGTGAAATGTCACGCCATCGCCACCTGCCTGAGTCACCCGTTTGGTGTCGGATCATCACTGTTCCGGATTGGAAGCACAAGCATTGTCGAAACCGACACCGTGCCCTTTGGCTGTTTTAAGAAAAGCCTTTTCGAGAAAGTGGGTATGTTCGATGAGGAGATGCTGAGAAACGAGGATGAGGAAATCAATGGAAGAATAAGAAGGGCAGGTGGCAAAATCTACCTGATTCCGGAAGTGACCATGAAATACTATCCCAGAGACAGCCTTACCAAACTGTTCAAGATGTATTATCAATACGGACTATGGAAACCGCTTGTCAACAAGAAAGTAGGCAACGCTGTTTCATGCAGGCAATTTGTTCCGCCATTGTTCGTCTTTGGTTTGATTTTCGGACTGATCTTAAGCCTGTTCAGTCCTCTTTTTCTCAAGATTTATCTCTCCGTACTGCTTTTATACTTTATCATCACTATCTCCGTTGGCGTTTATCAGGCCATCAAGCATTCCAAGCCCTTGCTTTGCATATACATCCCTATCACTTTCTTCTGTCTGCACCTATCCTATGGCATTGGATACCTTTGGGGATTATGCAATTTGTTCAGATACAAGACAATGAACTATACCTTGGACCGCTGAACCAACCAACTATAGTCTGATTGTAATCAAGATATTCACCCGAATATTGTCAGATGGGAAAAAAGATCTATTTTATCGGACCTTTGGGGGCTGCTTCGAGCATGGTCAGCGGCGACTCTTTGAAAAATCTACACCTCACCCGACAGTTGGAGAAGCTGTCGGTCCGTCTCGATATCATAGACACCAATGCCTGCCGGAAATCTGTGTGGAAAACGATTTCTTCCATTTTTTCCGTCATCACCCACCGCAAGAGTAAGTATATCGTCTCAGCCAGTACAAGGGGTGCATACATCATCTTGCAACTCCTGCATTTTTTCAGAATCAAAGATGTCATCTACTGGGTAGTTGGTGGCGATGTGCCTCATCAGATGGACTGTGGTTTTGTCAGCAAAGCTCCATATAGGAATGCCAAAATCATCATCGTCGAGGGAGAGCGGATGAAAGAATCATTGAATATCAGTGGCTTGAATAATGTGATGATGCTTCCCAACTTCAAGCATATTCCATCCATCCCCACCAAAGAGCCACGCCCCACTGATGCACCTGTCAGGTTTGTATTCCTCTCCAGAATAACAGAGGATAAAGGTTGCAGCCACATCAACAAAGCTACGGAGATATTGAACGAAAAAGGGTTGGCCCATCTTTTCAGCGTTGATTTCTATGGTTCCATCGCTGAAGAATACAAGGAGAAATTCAACAGAGAAATCAGCAAAATACCCAATATCACCTACAAGGGATTTCTCAAGCTGCTTCAGACAGAGAACTATACCGTGCTTTCGCGCTACGATGCCATGCTGTTCCCCACTTTTTTTTATGGAGAGGGGTTTGCCGGCATTTTCATCGATGCTTTCATCGCCGGCCTGCCCGTCATCGCTTCCGACTGGAGCCTCAACGGAGAGATCATCAAAAACGGCCAGACAGGATGGATTGTCCCCAACCGGAATGTGGAGGAGCTGGCCAATGCCATGGAGCGAGTCATCCGCCATCCACAGAAAGCATGGGAGATGGGACTGGCCTGTCAGGCACAGTGCATGAATTATGACACCGATCATGTTGTCACCCCATCTTTGCTGAAACAGCTCGGCTTACTCAACCCACGATCATAGAGGTTGGACAAGAAACTTGCTACGTTCTGGTTGTCAGATTATTGTACCTTTTACAATATCTGACAATACTTGCCAACACATACTTCCCTACAGATAGAAATATGATTTTTTCTTGACACCTACTTGTATTTCTTTATCTTCACCTTCAGCGGAAGGCTTGCTATCTTTAACCTGATAAAGAAAGTCACAAAAGAAGAAATCTAAGAATACTCGCTTTCCTTTACTGTGTTATTTTCGTCCACGAACATCCGACAATGAGTCATGGACTTAGGATGAGCTGTATATATCCAACAAGTTGCTTATCTCAATAAAACAATTACACATCATCTTCATCACATAAGTACCCCTTTCAAAAAAGAAACTTTTTCCTTTTAGT
>CAMZHP010000059.1 GCA_947306845.1 uncultured Prevotellaceae bacterium | reverse complement strand
GCAACATCCCCGATGAGGCCCGTGCCTTCAAGGACAGCGACCCTGTGACCGACCGTATCGGATACCTCACCGCAGAGTTCTTGGTCGACGAACTCCATGCTGGCCGCATCCCCAAGGAGTTCCTTCCGCTGCAGAGCGGCGTGGGCAGTACCGCCAATGCCATTCTCGGTGCCCTGGGTGCCGACAAGCATGTACCTAACTTCAACATCTACACCGAGGTGATTCAGAACTCTGTCATCGACATGATGCTCACCGGCCGCGTGAAAGATGCCTCAGCCTGCTCGCTTACAGTGAGCAACGAGTGCCTCATGCAGGTGTATGACAACATGGACTACTTCAAGAACCACCTGACCCTGCGCCAGAGCGAGATCTCCAACCACCCGGCTGTCATCCGCCGACTGGGTGTCATCGCCATCAACACCGCTATCGAGGCTGACATCTATGGCAATGTCAACTCCACCCACATCAGTGGTGTGAGGATGATGAACGGCATCGGCGGTTCGGGCGACTTCGAGCGCAATGCCTACCTGAGCATCTTCACCTGCCCCTCAGTGGCCAAGGGCGGAGTCATCAGTTCCATAGTTCCCTTCGTCAGCCACCAGGACCATTCCGAGCACGATGTCAATATCATTGTCACCGAGCAGGGCGTGGCCGACCTCCGTGGCAAAGGCCCGATGCAGCGTGCCGAACTGATTATTGAAAAATGCGCACATCCCGACTACAAGCAATTGCTTTGGGACTACCTCAAACTGGGTACCGGCGGCCACACCCGCCATTGTCTGCCCTGCGCCTTTGCCATGCACGACACACTGCGCCGCAAGGGCGACATGCGCCTGACCGACTACGCAGAGTATGTGAAAGAATAATGCGATTCCCCACACCTTGCATTCAGAAATCGCAAAGGGGCTGGCCATAGTGGTCAGCCCCTGCTGTTTAGAGTCTCTCAACGTCTCCAAAACACGTTGATTGATGTCGCCGTTATCTCACGCCGCCGCCAGAACCGCCGCCGCTGAAGCCGCCGCCGCCGCCAAAGGAGGAATGGCCACCACCGCCACTGCTGCGGGAGTCAACATGCGATTTCACGGAATGAGCCGTGTCGTAGGTAGTGGCCATGAGGACAGGAACCACCGTGTTGTTGGTCAGGTTGCGTGTAATCTCGCTCATCTGCAGGTATTCTGGGTTGAGTTTCTTCATGTCAGCCTTCAACTGGTCGGCAATACCATAGAGAGCCGCATAGACCAGATAGTCATTCCACAGCGACAACTCTGTGAGATGCCGCTCATTGGCAAGCGTGAAGTCATTGAGGAACATCTTCAGTCCGAATACCTGGCGCACATCATCGATATGCCGCTTCGCCTCCTTGAGGGATGTGCTCTCCCCGATGCTGTTCATGAAGTCGACCACCTCGGTCTCATGTCTCTTCATCCACTTCTTCAGTTCATTGGGCTGCAGCACCATGTCACTGCCGGCTGCCTCACGCATCATGTCATAGAGTTTGCGCATCTGAGGGGTGTTGATGAGCCTGTTTTTCTCATTGAAGTCTGTGATGACGATGCAGTCATAATACTTGCCTTCAGCACCCAGCATCTTCTTCAGTCCGGTGGCTTCGACAAGGCGGTTCTCAATGCGCAGTGTTCCCGTCCGGATAAACCGCAGGATCATCGCGCCGACAAGATCTTCGGTCTTGATGCCACCGCTACCCATATAATACGCGTTGTAGAGTTTCTTGGCTTGCACCAAGTTGCCATTGACAGGAATATCGCGATACCAGGTGACAGTCTGGAGCATTTTTTTGCGCTCACGCTTTGTTTTGACGGAGAACCAGATGAAAACAAAAAATAAGGCACCGATGAAAAGGAGGCCAAGGAGAGCCTCAGTATCGGCCTTCAACTTATTCCAAAACTTGCGCCACCACGTCTGCTCCTTGTAGTCGCTGCCCTCAAAGGCTTTCTTGCGCAAGTCCTTGAAAGAGCCATTGCCACTCCTTGAGGGGTGCAATAAGCCTTTCTCTATTTCCACCATCACAATCATCGCCATCTCGGGAGTCATGGGTTCGGTGTTGCTCACCACCACTCCATCGTCCTCAATGGAGACATCTCCTTTGAATCCGAATGCCCAAGCCTTGACGGAATCCACAGGCAGGCCACCATCACGTTCGGAGACAATGTTCACCTCGGCCTTCTGCGGAGCCGGCCGCATATCACGGGTGATGAACATCCAGTTGAAACCGTCGCTCTCCTCGTAGGAGCGCACCATGTTGGTGACCGTATAATTGACGGTGTAAATGCGCTGTCCGCTATTGCCAAGTCCCCAGCACAGCTCGTAGCCGTCGCTCTTCCTCACCATTCCACAGCGACCTGCCTTCCTTTCACGGGAACGATCGACATTCCAAGCCCCCTCATTGACATATTCTTTCCCTGTCTCATCGGTGACAGAGAAGTCCTTGATGTCGCTGCCGTTGAGGTTGCCAATGACGATATAGCACTCCGTTCCCTCGCTGTCAATCTCCATCTGACGCATCTCCCTGACATCGGCATCACCGTTGTCACGAAGTATCACATCTATTTGGAGATGGCGAAGCACAGGCCCTGCTACCCCCCATAGCGGGAAGGCCAGGCAGAGCATCAGCAGCAATACCTTACTTGTAAGCCTCATCGAGATTGGGATAGTTTTGCTTCTTCTCTTCATCGACAGTCAGGTAAGCCTTCTCGCGGAAGTTGAGCATCGAAGCGACAAACGATGACGGCCACTGACGCACCATGCGGTTCATCTTGGTAGCGGTGTCGTTATACACCATACGGCTCATGCGCACATGCTCCTCATAGGTGTTCACGCCTTCTGCTGCCTTAAGATACAGATCGTTGGCTTTCAAATCGGGATATGCCTCACCGATAGCCATCAACCTGCCCATGACCTGTGACAACTCACCTTGCTGCTGCAAAGCCTCCTCAGCAGTGGTGATGGGAGCCTGACGGCGGGCGGTAATCGTCTTGATCAAAGTCTCTGACTCATGCTTGGAGTATTGAGCTGCCGTCTTGGCCAGTGCGAGGAGGGCATCCCAACGGGAATTGAGCTGCACGGCAATCTGGCTCATTGCGTTCTTGCAAAGCTCATCGAGGTTGACCAGCGTGCGCTGGGTATTGAAGATATACACGGCAATGGCAATCACCAAAAAAAGGATGACGCCCAAAATCAATAATAATACTGCTACCATAATTTTAATTGGTTTAAAGGTTAAAATTGTTTTCCAAAGGACAAAGATAGAAAATATATTTTACAAATGCAAACATGAAAGGCCGCTATCTGCTGAAAAACGTGAAAAAAAGTATCAAATGGTATGTTTTCGGAAGAATTCCCACATCACGATGCCGGCCGTCACTGAGACATTCATCGAGTGCTTGGTGCCTCTCTGAGGGATTTCCAGACAACCGTCGCATCGGTCAACCACCTCCTGATGCACCCCTTTGACCTCATTGCCGAAAACTACGGCATAATGCTGCTCAGGGTCTGGACAGAGGTCACCCAACAATGTGCTGCCCTCCACCTGTTCCACGGCATAGACAAAACGGCCCTCAGCATGCAGGGTATCCACGGCTTCCACCGCCGTGGGGAAATAGCGCCAGTCGACACTGTCCTCACCCCCTAGGGCGGTCTTGTGAATTTCAGGATGTGGCGGACAAGCGGTGATGCCGCACAGACACACCTCAGCCACACGGAAAGCATCCGCCGTTCGGAACACACTACCTACATTGTAGAGGCTGCGCACATCATCAAGCACTACCGTCAAGGGCAGTTTCTCCGATGCCTTGAACTCCTCCACTGTGAGGCGCTGCATCTCTATGGTCCTAAGCTTCCGCATCCTCCTTGGCTTTGAAAGCGAGGGCATACACCCACATCTGTTTCACCATGGCGAGCAAACCGTTGCTGCGTGTCGGACTGAGGTGGTCCTTCAGTCCGATGCTGTCGATGAAATAGAGGTCGGCATCCAAAATCTCCTGGGGTGAGTGACCACTGAGCACACGGAGCAGCAGGGCGATGAGCCCCTTGACGATGAGGGCGTCGCTCTCGGCAGAGAAATGAAGCAGTCCGTCACGATAGTCTGCAACAATCCAAACCCGGCTCTGGCATCCCTCAATGAGGTTGGCATCGGTCTTGTAGCACGCATCGAGTGGTTGCATGTCATTGCCCAGGTCGATGAGCAACTGGTATTTGTCCATCCAATCGGTGAAGTCAGAAAACTCCTCTATCACCTCTTCCTGCAATTCGTCGATTGTTTTCATTTTATTGATGAAAAGAATAACAAAACTCTAAACTTTGAACTATGAATTATGAACTATGAACTAACTTAAACAGTTTGTCGCTAGGTCTTACCTTGGAGGGCACGGGAAAGGAGACCCGGGTGCCTTTCTGGGCTGTGGTGACCGCCTGGGTGTCGTCGTGGATCTCGGTGATATCAACATACATCACCCCCGTGGTGGGACCCGTGATGAGCATGTGGTCGCCCACACTGAACTCCGCCGCGTCGCAGGTGAACTCCGCCACTCCGAGACGGGAGAAATATTTCACGCCATGACCCACATACACCTTGCGGACTGTAGCATTGCTGCCGTAGTTCTTGTTCCATTCACCCAACCGCTGTCCCAGGTAATAACCATCCCAGAAACCACGATTGAAGACAGCAGCCAAGCGCTCATCCCACTCGTCTTTGCGCTCCTCGGTGAAAGTGCCCTCAAGCACGCTGGCGATGGCCTCCTTGTAGCATTGCACCACGGTATAGACATATTCCGGTCCGCGGGCTCGACCCTCTATCTTGAACACCCGCACACCAGCCTTCATCATCTGATCAATGAAACGGATGGTCTTCAGGTCCTTGGGGCTCATCACATATTTGTTGTCTATCTCCAACTGTGTGCCTGTCTCGTTGTCTGTGACGGTGTAAGACCGGCGACAGAGTTGCATGCACTCCCCACGGTTGGCCGACCGTGCGGCATTGTCGAGACTGAGGTAACACTTTCCGCTGATGGCCATGCAGAGCGCACCATGGCAGAACATCTCAATGCGTATGGGATTTCCGCTAGGTCCGCAGATATTGCGCTCGGCAACTTGCCGGTGAATGGCTTCCACCTGAGTGAGGTTGAGTTCACGGGCGAGCACCACCACATCGGCAAACTGGGCATAGAACTGCAGTGCCTCGGCGTTGCTGATATTGAGTTGGGTGGAGAGATGCACCTCCTGACCAATCTGGCGGCAGTAGGTCATCACTGCCACGTCACTGGCGATGACGGCCGTGATGCCTGCCTCATGGGCGGCATCAACGATGGTGTGCATGGTATCGATGTCCCCGTCATAGATGATGGTGTTGACAGTGAGATATGTCTTGATACCATGATTATCACATTCCTCCGCTATCTCTCTTAAATCATCGATAGTAAACGTATTGGCGGAATGTGCCCGCATATTGAGCTGACCGATACCGAAATACACGGAGTCGGCTCCCGCCTGGATGGCTGCCACCAGTGACTCGCGAGAGCCTACGGGCGCCATCACCTCATAATCGGAAAGTTGATGGGACATCATCTTCTCAACTCTTCTTCAGATTGTTTTTTCTCAATCCCATCCCCACACAAATGGCACCGACAATGATGAAGGGGATGCTCAGCAACTGTCCCATATCGAGGGGCAGGGAATCCTCGAAGTCCACTTGATTGATTTTGGTGAACTCAATGAAAAAGCGTGCGGTGAAAATCAACAGCAAGCAAAGACCGAAGAAAAATCCTGTGCCCACTTTCTCCGGACGACGGCGATAGAACCACCAACCGACGAAGAAGAAAATGAAATAGGCGATGGCTTCATACAACTGTCCGGGATGACGTGGTTCTGGTCCTACGCGCTCGAAGATGAAGGCCCAGGGCACATCAGTCACCTTACCGATAATCTCCGAGTTCATCAGGTTGCCCAAACGGATGAAGCAGGCGGTGATAGGGGTGGCGATGGCGATATTGTCGAGCACATGCCACATGCCCATCTTCGTACTGCGGCAGTACAACCATAGAGCCAACATCAGGCCCAATGTACCTCCATGTGATGCAAGTCCCTCATAACCAGTGAATTTCCAAGAACCATCCATCATCTTGTGGATGGGCAAAAACATTTCGATGATATGGGTGCCGCTGCTCAGGAAGTATTTCGGTTCATAGAACAGGCAGTGACCGAGGCGCGCGCCAATCAGGATGCCGAGGAAACAGTAGATGAACAAGGGGTCGAAAAGCTCGTCCTTGACCTTTTGTTCTTTGTAAAGTTTCTTTACTATCAAATAGGCCAGCACTAGTCCAACCAACCAGCATAGCGAGTACCATCTGATTCCGTAAGAACCTAAACTTCCAAGGTTTAGGGAGAAGGCTATCTCACTGGGATTCCAATTTATAAATAATAGTTCATAGTTCATAATTCACAGTTCATAGTTAAACATTGAACCTGAAATGCATAATATCTCCGTCCTGAACGACATAGTCCTTGCCTTCGATACCCAATTTGCCGGCTTCGCGGACAGCGGCCTCTGAACCATATTGGATATAATCTTCATACTTGATGACCTCGGCACGGATGAACCCTTTCTCAAAGTCGGTGTGGATGACACCGGCACACTGAGGAGCTTTCCAACCGCGATGGAAAGTCCATGCCTTTACCTCCATCGGACCGGCAGTGATAAATGTCTCCAGATTGAGCAAAGCATAGGCTTTCTTGGTGAGACGGTTGACACCACTCTCCTCCAGGCCCAGTTCGTCGAGGAAAAGTTGCTTGTCCTCATAACTCTCAAAACTGGCGATGTCCTCTTCGGTCTTGGCGGCGATGATGAGCACCTCGGCTCCCTCCTCACGGGCCACCTCCTCCACGCGACGGGAGTAGGCATTGCCATCCTTGGCACCTGACTCATCGACGTTGCAGACATACAACACTGGTTTGGCGGTGAGCAGGAAGAGATCGTGGGCCACCTGCTGCTCCTCACGGCTATCGAAGCTCACCACACGGGCATTCTGGCCACGTTCCAGCACTGCCTTATATGCTTCCAACACCGACACCTCCACCTTGGCATCCTTGTTACCGGCGGAAGCGGCTTTCTGCTGTTTTGCCAAGCGGCCCTCAATGGTTTCCAAATCCTTGAGCTGCAATTCCATGTCGATGATTTCCTTGTCGCGGATGGGGTCGATGGTGCCGTCAACATGTGTGATGTTGTCATCATCGAAACAACGGAGCACATGGATGATGGCATCGGTCTCACGAATATTGCCCAGAAACTTGTTGCCCAAGCCCTCTCCTTTCGAGGCACCTTTCACCAGTCCGGCTATATCAACTATCTCACAGGTGGCAGGGACAATACGTCCAGGATGCACCAGTTCGGCCAACTTTGTGAGGCGCTCATCGGGAACGGTGATGACACCCACATTAGGCTCTATTGTACAAAAAGGAAAATTGGCTGCCTGTGCCTTCGCACTCGACAGGCAGTTGAACAAAGTGGACTTCCCCACATTGGGCAGTCCCACAATTCCACATTTTAATGCCATAATATATTATG
The DNA here is from genome assembly GCA_947306845.1 of uncultured Prevotellaceae bacterium. Next base: position 5,986 of record CAMZHP010000059.1, on the reverse strand, counting down.
TAAATGTTTGTATTTGCGATAGCAAAGTAATTGTTTGTAATTGAGATAGCAAAGTTAGTGCAAAAATCCGATTAAGCACGCAAAATGCTGAACTTTTTGCTTTCTTTCTGCGCTTTCATCCTTTGCCCCAATCAGTGGGCCTCGAGCCAGTTGTTGCCCCATCCGGCGTCGGCAAGGAGAGGAACACGGAGTTGGTAGGCTGCCTCCATCTCCTGAAGGACGATCTCCTCTACCCTACCCTTTTCCTCTGGCACGACACTGAAATTCAATTCATCATGCACTTGGAGAATCATTTTCGAGCGCAAGTGTTCGTCACGGAAGCGCTGATAGATGCGTATCATGGCTACCTTGATGATATCGGCGGCAGAACCCTGGATGGGTGCGTTGATGGCATTGCGCTCAGCAAATCCCCGCACCGTGGCATTGCGGCTGTTGATGTCGGGCAGATAACGGCGGCGATGGAAGAAGGTCTCCACATAGCCCTGCTCGCGCGCGGTCTGTTTGCTCGCCTCCATATAGTCATGCACCTTGGGAAAAGTCTCGAAATAACCGTCAATAAGTTGACGGGCCTCTGACCTCTCTATTTCCAGACGCTCGGCCAGTCCGAAGACAGTGATGCCATAAATGATGCCGAAATTGGCCCTCTTGGCCTTGTTGCGCTCATCGCGCCCCACCTCCGTGATGTCCTTGCCATAAATCTTTGCTGCGGTAGCCGCATGGATGTCGTGACCCTCACGAAACGCCTCTATCATGTTCTCGTCACCGCTGAGATGCGCCATGACACGCAGTTCTATCTGACTATAGTCGGCAGAGAAGAACAGGCACCCTTCCTCAGGAATGAATGCCTTGCGAATCTCCTTGCCATCCTCACCCCGCACAGGGATGTTTTGCAGATTGGGATCGCTTGATGAGAGGCGTCCCGTGGCAGTGATGGTCTGGTTGAACGAGGTATGGATATGACCTGTCTTTGGATTGATGAGTGTGGGCAGTGTATCGACATACGTTCCCAACAATTTCTTGAGGGCACGGTGAGCAAGGATTTTCTCCACAATCTCATGTTTGCCCTTCAGTGTTTGCAACACCTCCTCAGAAGTGACAAACTGCCCTGTCTTGGTCTTTTTGGGTTTTTCGACGATATGCAGTTTACCGAAGAGGATGTCACCCACCTGTCGCGGGGAAGCGATATTGAATTCCTCTCCTGCCAGTTGATAGATACGTGCTTCGAGGTCATGCATACGCTGTGTGAAAACCCGTGACGTCTCTGCCAGGGAAGCTGTGTCGATCCTGACACCTGTCCGCTCCATGGCGGCGAGCACTCTGACAAGCGGCATCTCAATTTCGTAGAACAGTTGTTCGGCACCCACCTCTTTGAGCAGGGGCTCCAGTTTGTTTTTCAGCCTAAGCGTGATGTCGGCATCCTCAGCTGCGTATTCATAGACCTCGGCAGGAGGGAGGTCACGCATATTCTTCTGATTCTTACCCTTCGGACCAATCAGTTCATCAATATGGATGGTTTTGTAATTGAGATAGGACTCCGCCATGAAATCCATATTGTGACGCAATTCGGGTTGGATGAGATAATGGGCAATCATCGTGTCCCATAGCCGTCCTTGCAATTCGATGCCATAATTGGCCAACACTTCGAGATCATACTTGATATTCTGTCCCACCTTGAGAATGTCGGGATGTTCATAAAGGGGACGAAAAATTTCTACGATCTGCTGAGCCTCTTCCTGACTGCTCGGCACTGGGACATAAAAAGCCTGTCCTTCCTTCACAGAAAAACTCAATCCCACCAATTCTGCGTCAATTGTTGAGGTGGAAGTGGTTTCAGTATCCAGACTCAAAATTTCATTTGTCAATAAAAAATCACGCAATTTTACGATATTTTCCTTATTTTCAACAAGTTGGTAATCGTGAACCATTGTTTTTATGCTCTCAAAACTCGAATTTTTTGATTCACCCGCCCCGTCGGTCGGAAAATCGCCAAATAAATCGAGTTGCAAAGGGGCTTTTTTGACCTGTTGAGATGGTTTGGTGAGAAACTTCTCCGTGAGAGAGCGAAACTCCAGTTCGCCGAAGACATCCCTCAGTTTCTTTTCATCCGGACTGGTGACCAGATAATCTTTGAGTTGTAGCTGGATGGGAACATCGGTTTTGATAGTTGCTAGGAATTTCGACATGCGGATATCTTCAACATGCTCCTCCACTTTTTTTCTCAACGCACCCTTCAACTGCTCGGTATGAGCGAGCAACTGTTCCACTGACCCAAACTCTGCGATCAGTTTAACAGCCGTCTTCTCCCCCACCCCGGGACATCCTGGGAAATTGTCGGCAGAGTCACCCATCAAAGCCAGCAGGTCGATTACCTGCATAGGGTCATTGATGCCATATTTCTCTTTGATCTCCTCAACCCCAAGCACCTCATATCCTCCGCCAAAACGTGGACGATAGATGCGGACAGTAGGCCGCACCAATTGTCCATAGTCCTTATCAGGAGTCAGCATGTAGGTCTCCACATCCTGTCCTACAGACTGCAGGGCCAGCGTCCCTATCACATCATCCGCCTCATAGCCATTCACCATGATAGCGGGAATATTCAGTGCTTCCAAGACACGGTGAATGATGGGCACTGATAACAATATGTCCTCTGGTGTCTTCTCACGCTGTGCTTTATATTCCGGGAAGGCTTCACTACGGAAAGTAGGACCATGAGGGTCGAAAGCCACACCAACATATTTAGGTTTCTCCTTGCTGAGGATCTCATGAAGGGTATTGCAAAAACCCAAAACTGCCGAAGTATTGAATCCCTTGGAGTTGATGCGGGGGTTCTTGATGAAGGCATAATACGACCGATAAATCAATGCATAAGCATCGAGAAGAAACAGTTTGTCCATATAAGTTGATTTTTTCTGTGTAAAATTACTACTTTTTTTATTAATTACGAGAAAAATGAGTAATTTTGTCTCAAAATTCAATACAATGGATCATCTATCATTGATCAGACAGCCAATAGAAACAGAATTGTCGGAGTTTGTCAGAATCTTCGACGAGTCTCTTTCACACACTGATGGCCTGCTCAGCGACACACTTCAGCATATCCGGAAAAGAGGTGGAAAGCGGATGCGGCCCATCCTCACACTTCTCATGGCAAAGAATTATGGTGAAATCAACAGAACCACCCAATATTCCGCCGTGGGATTGGAACTGCTCCACACCGCCAGTCTAGTACATGACGATGTGGTGGACGAGAGCGGAGAACGCCGTGGCCAACCTTCCGTCAACGCTTCTTTCAATAACAAAGTGGCTGTACTTGTGGGCGACTATATTCTGTCCACTGCCCTTTATTATGTTTCGCAGACATCCAATACGGAGATTATTACCAGTTTGGCCCAACTGGGTCGCACACTGTCGAGCGGCGAACTTCTTCAGATGAACAATTTCAAAGATGAAGGCATATCTGAGGAAGTTTACTACCAAGTCATCGACAAGAAAACGGCCTCCTTGTTCGCCACTTGTGCCCAAAACGGTGCTCTTTCCGTCGGTGCTTCAGCAGAGGAAGCCAAGGCAGCCTTTGAGTTTGGAAAGGCCATCGGTATGATTTTCCAGATCCGTGACGATATTTTTGACTATTTCGACTCCAAAGAAATTGGCAAACCCACCGGCAATGACATGGCAGAGGGAAAACTGACCCTTCCCGTCATCTACGCCTTGAAAAACTCTGGTTATGAGTCCATGTACCGACTTGCCAGAAAAGTGAAAAACGGCACCATCAACAGTGACGAGATAGCCGTTCTTGTGGATTTCGCCAAAGTAAGCGGCGGCATCGATTACGCTGAGAAAAAGATGAATGAAATCAGTGAACAGGCAAGGCAGTATATCGATTTTCACGTGAAACAATCAGATATACGAGATGCCTTAATTCATTATTTGGAATTCGTGGCATTACGAAAAAGCTGATTTCTTTTGGAAATCAGCTTTTTCTTCTTTTATCCTTTATCTTTATTCTTCTGTCAGAAGAATTTCACTTCTTCACCAGTGACTTCGCTGAGGAGCATGTTGGCGAGGCGGCTTGTGCCAAGGCGGAACCATTTGTTGGTGAGCCATTGTTCACCAAGGATTTCCTTGACGATGGTGTAATAAATCAAGGCATCGTTGACGGTATTGAGGCCACCTGCAGGTTTGAAACCGATCTGAATACCCGTCTCGTCATAATATTCCTTGATGGCCTGGCACATCACGTATGCAGCCTCGGGAGTAGCGGCAGGACTCAGTTTTCCTGTTGACGTCTTGATATAGTCACCACCAGCATACATAGAGAGGATAGAGGCTTTCTTGATATTGGAAGCGGTTTTCAGACAACCCGTTTCAAGGATGACTTTCATGGCTTTGTCGCCACAGGCATGCTTCATCTCGCTGATGTCATCGCAAACTCCCTCGTAGTCACCACAGAGGAACTTGCCCACAGGCATGACAATATCGATTTCAGTGGCACCATCTTTCACAGCGAGAGCTGTCTCAGCCACCTTCACCTCAATAAGAGCCTGTGAAGAGGGAAAACTACCGGAAACACAAGCGATTTCCACGCCCTCCACATCCAGTGTGTTGCTCACAACACTCGCAAAACATGGATAAACGCAAATAGTAGCTACATGGGGCAGGGCAGGGTAGGCGTCATCAAAATCATTGACCTTTTGCGTGAAGGCCATAATGCTCTGGTCGGAGTCTGTGGTGCTGAGCGAGGTCAGTTCCACACTTCCCATCAGGAATTTCTTCACTTCCAAAGTATCATTCTCAGGCACTTTCTCCTCGATGATTTTCTTGACAGCATCTGCTACTATCTGATCATCAAGATCACAATTGTATTTCTTCAATACTTCTTCATACTTGCTCATTGGAGCACCTTCTTTTTTTAGTTTCATAAAATATAGGATTTAAGTTACATTATGCTTTCAGTTTTGGATTGGCAATATGCCTTAAACTGTCTCTGTTGGTTTTCTTCTCCATAGTTTTATGGAATTCTTCGGTGAGATTGACACCTGTCTGATTGGCAAGGCATACAAGCACAAAAAGCACATCAGCCATTTCCTCGCCAAGATTGGCACGTTCTCCCGCCTTGAAACTTTGGTCGCCAAACTCACGAGCCATCACCCGAGCCAATTCGCCCACCTCTTCAGTGAGGCAAGCCATATTGGTGAGCTCAGAGAAATATCTCACTCCATATTCCTTGACCCATTGGTCGACAATGCGCTGCATGTCTCGGATGGTGACATCATTTGCTTTCATCTCATTCCTTGTTTTTTGTGTCCATACAAATGGTCACCGGACCATCATTGACGAGTTCTACTTTCATATCAGCACCGAACTCTCCTGTGGCGACTGGTTTCCCAAGAGCTGCAGAGAGACGCTTGCAAAAAGTCTCATACAGCGGGATGGAAAGGGTAGGGTGGGCGGCTCTGATCCATGACGGCCGGTTGCCTTTCTTGTAGGATGCAAAGAGGGTGAACTGGCTGACGACCATAATATCGCCGCCCACATCCATCACCGAACGGTTCATCACACCGTTTTCATCATCGAAAACCCTCAACATCGTCACTTTTCTCACCAACCAGTCGATATCTTCCTCGGTATCCTCATCACAAATGCCAACAAGAATGACCAAGCCGCAGCCTATCTGCGACTTCTTTTGTCCGTCAATGGTCACTGACGCATGCGATGCTCTTTGGATAACTAGTCTCATAGTAGTGAGGGGTGAGGGGTGAGGGGTGAGAGATATGATATGTATTGATGCTTCAGAAAGCAAAATTAGCAAAAAGTTGCTGCAATGCAAAGAATTTGAGAAAAAAACTCTCAAAAAACACCAACTATACACGACAAACTATGAGGCAAATTATGAACTACGGATAGCCTCAAACAATTTCTTGGCTTTTGCTGCTCCCACTACAGCGGTGAGTTCTTCCAAGGAAGCCATGCGGATGCGCTTCAC
>CAMZHP010000058.1 GCA_947306845.1 uncultured Prevotellaceae bacterium | reverse complement strand
AAATAAAAACTTCGTGTTTTATTTTGCTTTCCCCTCGCTTAATCGTAACTTTGCAAAAAATTCTGACTAATTATCTTCCTTATGAAAAAAATCATTCTCTTTTTGGTGACATCCCTCGTCTGTTCGGTGGGATGGGCAGACAACGTGGTGAAAAGTCCTGACGGACACATTACTCTGACCTTTGACGTGAAGGATGGCAGTCCGCGCTACAGCGTGGCGTATGACGGAACGACGATGGTGGCGGAGTCACCTCTCGGCATCGTGGCCAACATCGGAGACTATACCACCGGTCTGAAACTGACGAAAATGGAGCAGAACCCAGTGAAGGACAGCTATTCACTCCGCAACATCAAGCAGAGCAGCGTCAGTTATGAGGCCAATGAGGCCATCGCTGAGTTGGAGAAAGACAGCAGGCACGTGCTCGACATCATTTTCAGGGTGAGCAACCGCGATGTGGCATACCGCTATCAGGTGCATCCCAGACGCGACACCCGTGTGTGTGTGGTGGAGCGTGAGGCAAGTGGCTTTGTCATGCCGCAGGGAACGACCACCTTCCTCTGCCCGCAGTCGAAGCCCATGGGTGGCTTTGCCCGCACGTCACCAAGTTATGAGACGGCATACGACACAGATGTGCCGACAGGAAAAAACGGATGGGGTGAAGGCTACTCCTTCCCTTGTCTGTTCAAGGTCGGTGAAAGTGGATGGGTGTTGCTGAGCGAGACGGGCGTGGATGGCGCCTATTGTGCCAGTCGACTGATTGGTGAGGCTGACGGCTCTTATCATATCGGCTTCCCTCAGACTGGTGAGAACAATGGACTGGGTTCGGTGACTCCTGGCATCGCCCTGCCCGGATATACTCCGTGGCGCACTATTACCGTCGGACCGTCGCTGCACAATATCGTGGAGACCACAGTGCCATTCGACCTCGTACAGCCCAAATATGAGGCTTCTCAGACATACACTTACGGCAAGGGTTCATGGAGTTGGATCATCGGCATGGACAACAGTTGCAACTTCGACGAGCAGCGCAGATACATCGACTTCTCTGCCGCCATGGGTTATCAGAGCGTGCTGATTGACGCGTTCTGGGATCAGCGCATCGGACGTGATCGCATCGCGGAGTTGGCTGCCTATGGCCGTGAGCGTGGCGTGGGCCTTTTCCTGTGGTACAACAGCAATGGTCATTGGAACGACGCTCCTCAGACTCCCATCGGTAAGATGGACCGCTCCGGTGAGCGCCGCCGTGAGATGGCATGGATGAAGAGCGTAGGTATCAGAGGCATCAAGGTCGATTTCTTCGGCGGCGACAAGCAGCAGACGATGCAGCTGTATGAGGATATCCTCACTGACGCCAATGACTTCGGACTGCTGGTGATTTTCCATGGCTGTACGCTGCCAAGAGGGTGGGAGAGGATGTATCCCAACTATGCGGCCAGCGAGGCGGTGCTAGCTAGCGAGAACCTGCATTTCTCGCAAGACTTCTGCAACAAGGAGGCGCGCAATGCCTGCATCCATCCCTTCATCCGCAACACGGTGGGCTCAATGGACTTCGGTGGCTCGGCGCTGAATAAGTTCTATGGCGCAGACAACAAACGCGGCAGCAAGAGAATGACCAGCGATGTGTTTGCTCTCGCAGTGGCCGTCCTCTTCCAGAGTGCGGTGCAGCATTTCGCCCTGGCTCCCAACAACCTCGACGATGCTCCGGCATGGGCCATTGACTTCATGAAGAAGGTGCCCACGACATGGGATGAGGTGAAGTTCATCGACGGCTATCCGGGCAAGTATGTCATTCTCGCCCGCCGCCATGCTGACAAATGGTTTGTGGTGGGTGTCAATGCACAGGAGCAACCCCTCACTGCCACCATTACCCTGCCGATGTTCAAGGGAGGCTCGGCGCTTCAGGTCTATAGCGACGACGCACAGCTCAACGGCAGCGTGAAGCAGGTCAAGATCAACAAGAAGCAGCAGATGAAGGTGACCATCCCGAATAATGGCGGCCTCGTCATCGTCAATCAGTAGCGACTGGCGCACCAAATCCATTTTATCTACCATTTCTATGATTCATCTTTTGTATGATAGGAAACCATCAGCCAGAGCCATCACCATCGTGATGGCTCTGATGGTCTGTTTGCAAATGTCGGGAACCGAGATTGTCCAGACTGAGCATCTCACGTTCTATTATCCCAATTTCAAGTCAATTGACCTGGCATTGGGAAAAATGCCGGACATCAGTGATGCCAGGGTGGAGTTTTGCTGCGAGGCGGCTTTCACTGGCCAACTTCTCTCTTCTTTCAAACATTCCAATGTCGCTGACAACCATGTGAGCGGCGGCAAATGGTATCAAGGGTACAACTGCCGGGCAAACACAGGGGCTTTTGTGTGGTATCAGGATAAGTGGGAGTTCATGGAGAAGAAAAAATATCTTACTGGAAAACCTGCTTGCCAGATGGCATTCTGCCAGTATCTCCTCATCCTCAATGGCAAACAGACCCCGATGTGGGAGAGGATGCGCAAGAACAGGACTCGCTACCGTGCTTTATGTGAGATGGATGGCCGCTTATGCCTGATTGAGTCACGCAAAGTGGTCACGCTGGAGTTTTTCATCCGTTGCCTGATGGAGAGCAAAGTCTCCAATGCCATCTACCTTGACATGGGAGCCGGATGGAACTACGCTTGGTATCGGGATGCCAAAGGCAACGCTCACGAAATCTTCCCGGAAAGCAAAAAGGCCTCAGATTTTCAGTATCGCACCAATTGGGTCACTTTTTATCGGTAGTCGTTCTTTCCGTTAACGAAGCACAATAAATCCCATAAAATGTTGGCGGATGGCGTGCGTTTTGGGTAAAAACAATATATTTGTGCATTGAACTCAAAAACGACTAAGAATATGAAAACAAGATTCCTTTTGATGATGGCATTCCTGATGGTGGGAATGAACATCCTGGCGGCTGATAAACATGAGGCACCCATCAAGCATGTGACTGTGTTTACCAACGGGGCGCAGGTGGAACGTACACAGTCGCTCAACCTTACGGCGGGCGAACAGGTCATTACGTTCACTGGCCTGTCGCCTTATACCGATACGAAAAGCATGCAGATGAGAGCAAGGGGAAAACTGACCGTCATTGGTGTGAACTACCGCAAGGCGCATCCCGACAGCGTGAAGCAGGTGAGACAACTGAAAGAGGCCCGACAGAAGGTGAAAGCCGCCGAGGATCAGGAGAACCAGTTGAAGGCACAGCGCGAGGTGGTGGAGTCGCAGCTGGAGATGGTGAAGACCAACTGCTCTGTGGGTAACCGCACAGCTGTCACACCGCTCGCTGGCATCAAGGAAATCAACAACTACTATTCCCAGGAACTGCTCTCTCTGAAGAAGAAACTCATCTCCATCGATGAAGACCTAGTAAAGGTGAGGGAGGAAAAGCAAAAATTGGAGCAGAAAGCTGACTCCATCGGGCACTTACGTCTTGAGACTGTGACAGAGATGGATGTGAAGGTAAGCGTGTCACAGGCTTGCCGTGCCGAGTTCGACCTTTCTTATTATGTGAAAAATGCTGGATGGTATCCTACTTATGATGTCAGGTCGGAGGGTATCTCTCATCCCTTGCAACTCTCTTACAAAGCCAACGTCTTCCAAAACACCAAGGAAAAATGGGACAATGTGATGGTGACGCTTTCCTCTGCTAACCCCAATCGCTCGAATGTGGCTCCTGAACTACGCACTTACTGGCTTGACTATGGGCGCCAGGCGCCTCGCTATGACCAAAGTGATGAAGAGAGCGGCGTGTCGGGACTGGTGACGGATGAATCGGGAAGTCCGCTCATCGGTGCTACCGTGACGGTGGTGGGAACAAAACTGGGCACAGTGACGGATTTTGAAGGACACTACTCCATCACCTTGCCAAAGGACAAGAGGCAGTTGCGCTTCTCCTTCGTCGGTTATGAACAGCAGACACGGCGTGCGAATGGTCCGACCCTGAATGTCAGGATGAGAGAGGATGCCGCTTCTCTCAATGAGGTTGAGGTGGTGGGATATGCCACAGCTGATGCCCTCCAGGGGAGAGTCGCTGGTTTGCAAGTCAGCAACTCATCAAAGAAAAAAGAGAGAATGTCGATGGCAGCAGCAGAAGCCAAGGAGATGAGGGAGATGGAGGCGCTAGAGGAAAGTGCGATGATGGATGTGCAGGAACAGAAGGCTCAGTTTGGCTATGAGTTCGATATCCGACAACCTCTTACTCTGCTCTCCAATGGCAAGGTGACGGTCACCGAGGTGGCACGTTATGAATTGCCCGCCAACTACCAGTATGTGGGCATCCCAAGAGCGGACAAAGATGCTTTCCTCGTGGCGGATGCCACAGGGTGGGAGAAGGTCAACCTACTCGAAGGTGAGGCCAACGTGTATTTTGACAATGCTTTCGTGGGCAAGACGATTCTTGATCCCAATGAGATCGATGATACCCTACATTTTTCCTTGGGACGCGACAACAGCATCCGCATCCAGCGCACCAAGGTGGCTGACAAGTCAACGCGGAAACTGCTCGCTTCCTCTCAGGAGCAGAACATGACCTGGCGCATCACGGTGAAGAACACGCGCAATGAGGCGGTTACCCTGACGCTCAAAGACCAGATTCCCGTATCACAGAATTCTGGCATTACTGTAACGACAGAGGAACTGAGTGGTGGAAAACTGGATAAGGAGAAGGGCATCGTCACTTGGCAACTCAACCTCATGCCCAATGAACAGAAGGAGCTGATGGTGGAATATAAGGTGAAATATCCCAAAAACCGACGATTGACCGTGGAGTAACCCCATTTCCCAAAAAATGTAAAGTTTTGCAATTGAATAATAAAATGATAGTTTTTTCCTGCTCTGATTAAACTAATTGCAGTTTTTGACATCAAATAAGCAGAAAATGATAAAAAACAATTTTGATTGTCAACTAACAAAAAGCAAACCTTATGAAAAAATTAATGATCATGGCTGTGATGGCTCTTGCCCTTTCACTCAATGCCAATGCGCAACAGGATGCCCCCCAGATGGGCCAGAGAATGGATAGGTCAGAAATGATAAAAATGCGTACCGAGGCAATGGCCAAGGAATATGGCCTTGATGAGGCACAGCAGGAGAAATTGCTCGAGCTCAACAAACAATACCCGGAAGCCATGCCAAGAATGGGCATGAGAGGCGGCGGTCCAAGACCCGGAATGGGCAGACCCAGAGGTCCTCAGGGTGATCAGCAGGGAGAAAACGGACAGCGCAGGCCCAGAATGAGACAAGGTGACGGACAACCCGGACAGGGATTCGGTCAGCGTGGCGGTGGCCCCAGGGGCCCGAGAGGCGGCTTCAGAATGCCCGACCCCGAGACCATGGAGAAGTACAACGCTCAGCTCAAGGAAATCATGGGCGATGAGAAGTTCACCAAGTATCAGGCTGACCAGGAAGAGGCACGCAAGCGCTTCATGGAAAGAATGCAGCAGATGCAGCAGATGCGGCAACAGCAGAATCAATAAGAAAAAGTTTGGTTTTAGTAATATATAGACGATTTTTAGGTAGTTATTGATTCAGGACAACAGAGCCACCTTGTCAAAGGGGTGGCTCATTTGTCATTGATAATAAGACCCTCTAGTATATCTAGAATATCTAGATCCTCTAGAATATCTAGAATATCTAGAATATCTAGATCCTCTAGAAAAAAAGAAAAAAACCTAAACCCTATAACAAAATGGATAAGAAAAAACACAACATCAACCGACGGGAGTTCCTGAAACGACTGGGACTCGGTGCCGGTTCGGCCTTTGCCTTAATGACTTTGGAGCCTTTCTCCGCATTAGCAGGAGAAAAGCAGTTCAAGAGTGCTGACAACAAAATGACCTACCGAATTCAGCACGGTTCGGGAGAGAAGGTATCGCTGATAGGTTTCGGAATGATGAGATTGCACAACAATCAGGAACAGGTCAATGAATTGGTGGACTATGCCATAGAGCATGGCATCAATTACTTCGACACTGCACCGATGTATATGGGTGGCCAGTCGGAGGTGCTCACAGGCAATGCACTGGCACGTCATCCACGTGAAAAGTACATGGTGGCAACAAAAATGTCTAATCAAAGTCCCCAGATGTGGAACCTTGAAGCGGCAAAAAAAATGTTTGAGCAGTCTCTCCAAAGACTCAGAGTGGATTATATCGACTATTACCTGCTGCATGGCATAGGAGGCGGAGGAGTGGACAACCTGCACCAACGCTTTCTTGACAATGGTATCCTCGACTATATTCTCGAACAACGGAAGGCTGGCCGAATCAAGCATCTGGGCTTTTCATACCACGGTGACGTGAGGGCCTTTGACTGGCTCCTCGACCGTCAGGAGGAGTATCATTGGGACTTCGCACAGATTCAGATGAACTTCCTCGATTGGAGACATGCCTCCATCCGGGGAGGTCGCCGACATGATGCCGATGCCGAGTATCTCTACAACAAATGCGAGAAAACTGGTGTTCAGTGTGTGATTATGGAACCGCTCCGAGGAGGAGCGCTGGGCAAAGTCTCTAATGAATTGATGGACCAGCTGAAAGCCATGCGTCCCGATGACAGCCCGGCTCGGTGGGCATTCCGATGGGTAGGCTCATATCCCAACATCCTCACGGCTCTGAGCGGTATGAACAAAATGGAACACCTGATCGAGAATGTGGCTACTTTCTCGCCGCTTGATCCTTGTACGGAGGCTGAGAACGCGTTGCTGGCCAACATCGCAGACAAAATGGCTGGTTTCCCCACCATCCCCTGCACCACTTGTGCCTACTGCATGCCATGTCCTTACGGAGTGGATATCCCTGCCAACTTCGCCTATTACAATGAGGCAGTGAATGAACATCTTTTGCCATTGCCAGAAAAGACAGCGGCTGACTATGCCGAGAAGAAGCAGCACCGATGTGAGGACTGTGAGGCCTGTCTGCCCAAATGCCCGCAGCAAATACGAATACCCAACCAGATGGCGCGTATCGTAGAAACATTGAGAGCAAGATGATCATTATGGAAAAAGAAGAAGCCCGTACTCATCACGAGTACGGGCTTCGGTGTATAGTTATGTTTCCCTTTTGAAAAGAAAAAGGTGTGCCACAAAAGCACACCTTGCAATTTCTTTACTGCCTCACGGCAATGTGAAATTCATCAATTTTTAAGCATAACCTAAAATAACCTACTAAAGCAAATCTAACATGAAACAATGGCTGTTTCTTTTCTACGATGCAAAGATAATGTATTTTTAAAGACATGTCAAGCAATATTGTTACTTAGACTTTTTGCTTTGTAACCCAAGGCAAGAATGCAAAAAGACCACAACAAAATGATACAAAATTAAAGATAGCATACCATATTTATATATAAATTTGCAACGAAAACAAATGAAATAAGACCAAAATCAAAGTTTTGTCGACGCTGACTAAAAAATAAACATATTAACGCAAAAACGATGAGAAAACTATTCATTGCAATTCTGATGATTGTAAGTATGACGGCCAAGGCCACAGTAGATGAGAATTTTTACATTTTCCTATGTTTCGGGCAATCCAACATGGAGGGTAATGCTAGACCTGAAGCACAGGATCTTGTGAGCCCGGGACCGCGATTCCTTCTTATGCCTGCTGTCGACGACCCGCAGAGAGGCAGGAAAATGGGGGAGTGGTGTGAGGCTGTCCCGCCCCTCTGCCGACCCAACACTGGCCTGACACCAGCCGACTGGTTTGGCCGCACATTGGTGGCTTCGCTGCCCGAGAATATCAAAATCGGTGTCATCCATGTGGCCATCGGTGGCATCGACATCAAGGGATTCCTCCCCGACAGTATCCCAAGCTACATCAAGAGAGCTCCACAGTGGATGAAAGGGATGCTCGCAGCTTATGACAACAACCCCTATCAGCGTTTGGTCACACTGGCAAAAAAAGCACAGAAGGATGGCGTTATCAAGGGCATCCTGATGCATCAGGGTGAAACCAATACCGGCGACCCCCAATGGGCTCGTATGGTGAAGGAGGTATATGATAACCTTTGTGGCGACCTTCAGTTGAAGCCAGAAGAGGTGAACCTCTATGCCGGAAACATTGTTCAGGCCGACGGCAAGGGCGTCTGCATCGGTTGCAAGAAGCAGATTGACGAACTGCCTCAGACACTCCACACCAGCCAGGTCATCTCTTCCGACGGCTGCACGAATGGCCCCGACCGCCTGCACTTTGATGCTGCTGGCTATAGGGAACTGGGTTGCCGCTACGGAGAGACCGTGGCACGTTTCTTGGGCTATGAGCCGAAACGCCCGAGGATGGAAATCGCCAAGAAGATAGAGGTGCCTGCCGATGCTTATATAGCAGAGACCACAGTGCCTGGCAACGAATTTCCCAAACTCGACAGTCAGCGCCGTGGCTATTTCTACCTCAATGCTCCTGATGCCAAAAAGGTGGTGCTCGATATCTGCGACAAAAAATATGATATGCAACCCGACGGAAAGGGTGGATGGATGTGTGTCACCGACCCGCTCGTGGTGGGATTCCACTACTATTTCATGAATATTGATGGTGTCAACTTCATCGACCCTGCCACAGAGACCTTCTTTGGATGCAACCGTGAGGCTGGTGGCATAGAGGTTCCCGAAGGACCCGAGGGCAATTACTACCGTCCGCAGAAGGGCGTACCTGCAGGACAGGTGCGCAGCATCTACTACTGGTCGGAGTCTTCCAAGGCTTGGAGACATGCCATGGTTTACACTCCTGCCGAATATGAGAAGGGCAAGAAAAAGTACCCTGTGCTCTACTTGCAGCATGGTATGGGTGAGGACGAGACCGGATGGAGCAAACAGGGTCACATGCAGCACATCATGGACAATGCCATTGCCAGCAAACAGGCTGTGCCGATGATCGTGGTCATGGAGAGTGGCGACATCAAGGCTCCTATGGGGCGTGGACAGGGCATGGACAATTATGGCGCATCGTTCTATCCCGTTCTGCTCAATGACCTCATTCCTTATATCGAGGCTAACTTCCGCGTGAAGACCGACCGTGAGAACCGTGCCATGGCAGGATTGTCATGGGGTGGACATCAGACTTTCGACATAGTGTTCAATCATCTTGACAAATTCGCATGGCTTGGAACATTCAGCGGTGCCATCTTCAACCTTGACGTGAATAATGCTTACGACGGCGTGTTCACCAAAGCTGACGAATTGAATAAAAAGATCCATTACTTCTACATGAACAGTGGTACAGAGGGCATGGACAGAATGTTCCGTACTGAGGAAACGGTGAAAAAACTCAACGACTTAGGTGTCAAAGCTGTCTATTCCAAGTCGGAGGGGACGGCGCACGAGTGGCTCACCTGGCGTAGGGGACTGAATCAGTTTATAACTCACATCTTTAAATAATTTAAACTTATGAAACATTTGAAAAGTTCACTCTTTGGACTGTTGCTCATGACAGTCTGTGGATCCGCTTCCGCACAATGGGGAAGACCCGTTGATGAAAATGCTGGCTTAGGTTTTAAAGATACCTACAAAGGGTATTTCACTGTAGGTGTTGCCTTGAACCAACGCAATGTAAGCGATGAGAACCAGAAGG
Organism: uncultured Prevotellaceae bacterium; assembly: GCA_947306845.1. The sequence continues at coordinate 4,013 of CAMZHP010000058.1, read as the reverse complement.
CACTGGTCTTAAAAGAGTTCAACAGCGTCACTGCAGAGAACGACATGAAACCGGGAGAGATACACCCGAAGGAAGGTGTATGGAACTGGGAGAAAGCAGACAAAATCGCAAACTTCTGCCGCCAGAACGGGATAAAAATGCGTGGACACTGCCTCTGCTGGCACTCACAGTTCGCTGATTGGATGTTCTCCGATAGCAAAGGAAAACCAGTAAAGAAAGAGGTTTTTTACGAGCGTCTGCGTGAACACATACACACCGTCGTCAACCGTTACAAGGACATCGTCTATGCTTGGGACGTGGTGAATGAGGCCATGGCTGATGACGGCCGGGGGTGGCCCGGACGTGAGGTTAGCCCCTACCGCCAATCAACTGCGTTCAGACTTTGTGGTGACGAATTCATTGCAAAAGCATTCATTTTTGCACGTGAGGCTGACCCCAATGCCACACTCATCTACAACGATTACAGTTGTGTAGATCCTGGCAAACGCGAGCGCATCTACAACATGGTGAAGAAGATGAAGGATGCTGGTGTGCCCATCGACGGTATAGGCATGCAAGGCCACTACAACATCTATTTCCCGGACGAAGACCAGCTCGATCTGACCATCACAAAGTTCAAGGAACTGGTGAAGCATATCCACATCACCGAACTTGACCTGAGAATGAACAATGAGAGTGGTGGACAGTTGATGTTCTCAAGGGGAGAGGCTAAGCCGCAGCCAGCCTATATGGCTACACTGCAAAACGATCAGTATGCACGCCTCTTCAAGATTTTCCGCAAGCATAAGGATGTCATCGACAATGTGACCTTCTGGAATCTCAGCGACCGTGATTCATGGCTCGGTGTCAACAACCACCCATTGCCATTTGATGAGAATTTCAGACCGAAGCAGTCATACTATGTTATCAAGAACTTCAAGCCCGAATTGGACAATATTGTTCCCAAAGAGGACTTCGTGCCCAACGAGCTCAATCAGCCCGGACAGGAGTATCCTATGGTCAACTCCGAGGGATTCGCTCGCTTCCGCGTCGAGGCTCCCGATGCCAAGTCGGTCATCGTCAGCCTCGGACTTGGTGGCCGTGGCGGTACGGTGCTCCACAAGAACAAAGATGGCGTGTGGATGGGTACAACCGATGGCCCGATGGACGAAGGATTCCACTACTACCATCTCACTATCGATGGCGGTGTGGTGAATGATCCTGGCACACACAACTATTTCGGTTCCACACGTTGGGAGAGTGGTATCGAGATTCCTGCACACGACAAGGCATTCTACGCCAATCGCCTGGACATCCCACATGGAAACGTGCAGCAGGTGCTCTTCCCGTCGCCCAGCACAAACAGCGTGCGCCGCGCATTCGTCTATACTCCTCCGACATACAGCAAGAACAAGAAGGAAAAGTTCCCCGTGCTCTATCTCCAGCATGGATGGGGTGAGGATGAGACCGCCTGGAGCAACCAGGGACATGCCAACCTCATCATGGACAACCTCATTGCCGATGGCAAGATCAAACCGTTCATCATCGTCATGACCTACGGTATGACCAATGACTTCAAGTTCGGCACTATCGGACAGTTCACTGCTGAGGACTTTGAAAAAGTGCTCTGCGATGAGTTGATTCCTTATATCGATGCCAACTTCAAGACAAAATCCGATAAGTGGAACCGTGCCATGGCTGGTCTGTCAATGGGTGGTATGGAGACAAAACTCATCACTCTTCGCCGTCCCGAGTTGTTCGGCTCATACGGCCTGTTCAGCGGAGGTCAGTATGCACCATCCGACATTAAGGACCCGAAGCAGGTGAAGCTGATCTTCGAGAGCACCGGCAGCAAGGAGCAGCCCGATGCCATCAAGAAGTCGGTGGCTGACCTGAAAGCAGCTGGTTTCAACGCGCATGCACATGTGTCGGAAGGCACTGCTCATGAGTTCCTCACTTGGCGTCGTGCCTTGTATGAGATGGCTCAGCTCTTGTTCAAATAAAGTTTGAATTCAATAAGGGGAGTTAAAGGAGAATGTCCGAATGGGACAAAGCCCCTTTAACTCCCCTTTTTCTATCAACTACGAACTATGAACTATCAACTATGTACTATAAACTAAAGTCTTTCCTCCTGTTGCTGCTTTGCCTTTGCATGGCACAGAGCAGTGTGGCAAAGAAAGCTGTCTCGCCTAATGGCTTGTTGTCGTTGCAACCGAAGGGTGAGGGCTATGTGATAGCTTACAAGGGACAGACCGTGCTCGATATCCCATCGGTGGGTTTTGAAGGAAAGAATGCGCCCTCTCGTTCTGCCTTGAAGAAAACAAGGAGGATTACCACCGATTATCACATGCTCACAGGCAAACGGTTGCACTGCACCAATAAGGCCAACGAGTATGCCGTCAAACTGGGTACCGGTGTAAAAATGGTCATCAGACTCTACAATGATGGTGTGGCATTCCGCTATGAATTGTCGGGATTGGAGGATGAGCAACTGCCAAAGGAAGCAACCTCCTATTTGATTCCCGAAGGGGAGAAAAGATGGATACAGCAATGGTCGGATGCCTATGAGGGCTTCTTCCCACTCACTACCTCATATAAACAGAAGGCGGAAAGGGGATTCTCACGTCCCTCTCTCTCGCCTGAAGGGTATAATAACCACTGGGGATATCCAGCACTCATCCAACCGGCAGAGCAGGTGTTCGCTCTTATCACGGAGGCCAACATGGAGAAGCTCCAGAGTGCCTCAAGCTTGTTCAACGATGGGGAACTCTATCGAGTATGCCCTGATAATAACACGTTGAAGTTCAATGGTGGATGGCATTCTCCCTGGCGTGTCATTATTGTTGGTACGCTTGCCGATGTTGTGCAGTCCACATTGGTCACCGATGTCTCCGATCCCATGGTGAACAATGACACGCAATGGATACAACCAGGGTGTGTCTCATGGATATACTGGGCATACAACCATGGGTCCAACGACTACAATATCATCTGCAAATATGTGGATATGGCGGTGGCTCTCCGCTTGCCCTATGTCCTGATTGATGCGGAATGGGATGAGATGAAGGATGGGAAAACCGTGGAGGATGCCATCAATTACGCGAAATCAAAAGGGATAAAACCCATGATTTGGTACAACTCATCGGTAGGATGGGTGGACGGCGCGCCAGGTCCTAAATACCGGCTCAACAAACCTGAGGACAGGGAAAAAGAGTTCGCTTGGTGTGAGCGGCTAGGGGTCGCTGGCGTGAAGATAGACTTCTTCTCCGGTGATACGCAGATGAATATGGAATACTGCATCGATCTGATGGAGTGCGCTGCCCGGCATCATCTGTTGGTCAATTTCCATGGTGCCACTATCCCAAGAGGATGGCAGCGAACCTATCCTAATCTGCTGACCACAGAAGCCGTGTATGGGGCGGAATGGTACAACAACGTGCCGACATTCACCAACAAGGCTGCTGCACACAACGCTACGCTGCCTTTCACAAGAAATGTTATTGGTCCCATGGACTACACACCGTGCACTTTCTCTGACTCGCAGCACCCGCATATCACCTCCAACGCACACGAACTGGCTCTCACCGTGCTCTATGAGTCTGGACTCCAGCATCTGGCAGACAAACCAGAGAGCTATCTCGCACAGCCAAAGGAAGTTCAGCAGTTCCTTAGCTCACTGCCCAATGTGTGGGATGAGACAAGGTTCGTGGACGGATATCCGGGTGAGTTTGCTGTCATAGCCCGAAAAAAAGGCGACACTTGGTGGGTGGCAGGCATCAACGGGACAAATGAGCCAAAGAGCATCACCATGAATTTTGATTTCCTGAGGAAATCTCATGACATCCAAGTCTTTGAGGACGATGTCAGCAGGCCATGGAAAATCCATCACACGGAGATTCTTCCAACCACAATGAATCTTCAGCCCCGAGGCGGCTTTGTGTTTGTCGTGAAGAGTGAAGAGTGAAGAGTGAAGAGTGAAGAGTAAAGAGTGAAGAGTAAAGAGTGAAGAGTGAAGAGTGAAAAATGGCTTCTCT
>CAMZHP010000057.1 GCA_947306845.1 uncultured Prevotellaceae bacterium | reverse complement strand
ATTCACCCCATTCACCATAACACACAAGGTCCGTAATGATGCTTCCACCTGTTCACCTAACCATTCTGTCTCAATGATCGGGAATCCTATGATCAGGCGAACACCTTTCTTCGTCAGGAAGCACTTGCCACAGATGAACCTCTCATTGATTTCATCCACTTCATCTTCTGACAAGGAAGAGTTGTCGCCATTCTCCAATTCATAGCTGAGAACAAGATATCTGTAATGATACTCATTGATAAGCTTCACATCGAATACCTTGTCTTGAAAAGAGATGCTGCCTATCCTCTCTTGAGAAGACTCATCCTCAAAAAAGTACTGACATTGAGACTTCAATGCCTCGATAATCTCTCTCCTCTTTGCCACAGCCAAGTCCTCACCAGTGATGTAACTCAGGTACTGCCCGAAGTTTTGTCTTTTCTTTTTCTCCAGTTTTTCTACCAACAAATCCGCGATGTCGATTTTCCTTAGTCGCTGCTCATTCGTAGCCGTCATTTCCAGATAGTCACTCACCAGAACATCCCATCCCTTTCGGTTGAGCTCATCCGCATGCCGAGTCCATTGATGGTAAGCGAAACCGTCGCCATCAGTGTCTGGGAACAATATCACGTGCCGGTCCTTGACGGCACTCATCCTCTCTTCCTGGAGATTATATGCCGAACCGGTCGCCAACCATAAAAGGTTGGGGAAGCAAATTGAACAGATGACCGCCGTTTTCTCACTCTCCACAATGCCAACTGTTTTGTGGGCATTCTCCCGAAGACGGAGCAGATGCTCACCAAACAAGGTCTTCTTGAGGACATAGCTGGGACGGATCTTGCCGCGCCTCAATAACTCATTGGCTATACTCTCAGGGGCAGCGTCCTGGTCCCGATGCCCGTCTGGCCGATAAGCCATAACCTTACCCATCCTAACAATGTCATCCCTATCGATATACCAGTAGATGACGTGCCCTTCCTTTGAGACTCCAAGCCGATATTTCATGACCGCCTCCCGAACCTTTTCATCATCGTCCAACAGAGATTTCAAATAGCACAGCAAATCAGAAGACAAATTCTTGTCCATACGGCGGGTGACATATCCGGTAAAAATTCTCAAAGGCTCTTTATCTTCCTTTGTCGGTGGGGCGGCGACTTTCGTCTGAGGCTTGATGACTTCAACAGGAACATGGTCAAAGAACTTATTGGTATCTATGCCGTGCATACGACACATATAAATGAAGGTTCCAATGCCTATCTTTCTGTTTGTGCGGAGGGCGTTGGTGAACTTGCGCTCATTCTCAGCCTCGTTGTACTTGCTGCTGAGCATACTGATGCTCTTGAAAATCTCACGGCCCGCTTCACCAAGACTCGAGAGTGCAAAGGCACCCTTCGTCCAGTCCTCAAAGGACTCAAACATATTGATGCCCCTGCTGACAATCTCGTTGGCCAAAGCCTGATAGTTATATTTGTTGTCCATATCACTTCCTTTATTGACTGCAAAAATACGATTTTACTCTTGTTTATCCTTCAAAATATACGTATATATATATTGCTTTCCCTATCGGGGATTTACATAACTTTGCTACCTGGAAGATGGATGTGTATCGTGTGAAGTAGTAGCCTTGAAAGGTGAGTATTCCCACAGGCTGATTGTTCGCTGCTGCTATGAGGGACAGCAGGAAAATACCATCCATCTTTCCCTATCTATGCAGACCCCATTCCCATTTTCAAGAGCATGCCACGATACAAACGCATTGATTTCCCCTCCCTCACATATTACCTCCTAAATTTACCATACATCCCTCCAAACAACTCTAACCATCGCAAAAACCAAATAAATTCTCACTTTTCCCCTCTCAAATAACCCTTTTTCACCAAAATATATTACTTTTGCATCCGCAAGTGTTGCATGGGCAAGCAACAGCCCATCTGCAAATAGATTCTTCAGGGGACATTCCTTTTCCCTACCCTCTCCCGGCGGTCCGTTGCCTGGAAACTTCGGACTTGTAATACTTCAAGCTGACTCTCTTCACATGGATACTTTTATAATTTGAAAACGGGAAATTTCCGTCCTCACCGACGGCGCATCACCATCTATTTTCTTTAATAGGAGTACCTTGCCACACAAATGGCAAGGTTGGCAGGATTGTACCCTTTCGTAAGTACGACCTTGCCCCATTTTCCATACGATGAGATGTCATGGTATAACCATTTGTTACCGACATCATGAACACCTGTCAAATACCTTACGCTGTCTTGTCGGCTGACACCAAATCACGACAAGGCAATGGCGAGAATCTACGTGGCCAGCAGCTGGCGTAACGACAACCAACAACAGATTGTCAACCTCATCCGTAGCCATGGACACCAGGTCTATGACTTCAGACACCCCAACGATGCCCCGAACAACTACCGATGGGATGAGATAGACCCGGAGTGGAAGAAATGGGACATCACGCAATACATGTCCGCTCTCTCCCACCCCATAGCCGAAGTGGGGTTCAACAATGGGCTTAAAGCCATGACAGACGCTGACATCTGCGTCCTGCTGCTACCCTGCGGGAAGTCCGCACACGCTCAGGCAGGGTTCATGGCGGGTCAAGGAAAGAAAGTCGTGGCGGCGATGATGCAGCCGCAGGAAGCCGAACTGATGTACAAACTCTTCGACAAGGTGGTCACCACGCCCAAGGAACTGATTGCCTACCTCGACTCCCTCGACCACAAACCGAAAGAGTTCCAAGTGCTTAACTTGGTCCTCGAAAACACCTATTATGACATGATCCTCCACAAGACCAAAAAAGAGGAATACCGCGAAATCAAGCCCTACTGGACCAAAAGACTCTTCTCCCTTTCGCCCGAAATCAATGTAAACGCTACAGAAATCAGAAAAGAAAACGGATATGAAACCAGGAACGGAAAAGGAAATGGGAATGAAAAAATAATGGATAACAAAACCCGAAATAGAAATGGAAAAGGAAAGGAAAAGGAAACAAGCCACAACATCCCTGACAGGATGCTGAAGGAATGGGAAGAAAAGGGAATCCACATCAGCACACTCATCACCGACGGCACCATCATCCCCAAACCCTACACGCACATCTGCTTCAGACGGGGATACACCAACACCCCGCTGTTCGTGGAGATGATGGGCATACACGTGGGCTACGGAAAAACGAAATGGGGTGCACCGAAACATGAAGAGGTGTTCATTCTACAGCTGGGAGACATCACCAGCATCTAATGTTACTCCCCATAACCATAACCCAAAGCTAAGAAGTATCACGGAATCCAACAACCAACGATTTTTCACACTAAAAAAATAAAGCAATGACTAGAGAAAACACAAACCAAATGACCCCTTACAACCTCCATGTCGGAGATTGGGTCTATGTCAGAAACAAGTGCTTCTGGCCCGTGAGAATTGCAAGCATGGATGACTTTGAAATCGCCACCGTCGATGGAGACATCTACAAATACGAGGAACTGGGACCTGTCCGTATCTCCAGGAAGACCATCGAGGAATTCTCCCTGCCACGCGAGGGCATGACCATCAAAGGAAAGGAAGGCGACAACTACTGGTTCTGCGTCAGGGACTACAACGGTGAGACATGGGACTTCAAAGCCAACTCCATCCATGTCCTGCAGCACAACTATTACGAAGCCACGTCGCTGTATCTCAGACTCAAATGGAGAGGGGCAAACCTATGAGAGTCAAGGTCACCATACTCGATGACGGGAAAGTTCGACTGGAACTGGGATATTACAAAAAACACATCATCCTGAACGACATCGAGGAACTGATACAATTCTCATCTGACCTCAACAATGAAATCAGCCGGATCTTCAACCCTCGATCCCCCAAAAGGAAAACTTCAATAGTCAATAACGATAACTAACACTCAATTCCAATGAAAACAATTCTTACCTCACACCTGCTGCCCCTGCAGCCTCCCTACCCCTTGGTTTACATAGGTGAACCATACAATCAGGTATGCCTACAGATAGCAACCTTACTCATGCCCACAGAAGCTGAATCTAAAGATTATCAATCGATACCTGTCGTAGATACAGGGGACTATCCACCTGGCCTACCATACGACCCGACCCTCCACCCCGATGGTAAAGTATGGCCCCTGAACATCAGGCAAGGAGACCAAAACATACCATGGCTGAAAATCGTCAACATCATCATAGATTGTAATATGATAAATCTTAACTGTGATAAGGTCGATTACAACTACAAAGAAATATTTGAGGATTTCGCCCAAATCATAAAAGACAATGGTTGCACCGTCACTCCACCAGAAATGGTTAGAATTGAAGCTGAAGTCAACATGGATAACGATGAATTCACAAAACTCAAACTGATTTGTAAGGAAATGAATGTGTGTGCCGAACTCTTTCCAAATATGACGAATCCCAAGATAAAAGGCTTTTTCCAACTCATTGAGGATTTAAGGATAATACTGGGTGACTACATGACCGAATTGGAAATCAACATCTGCACCAATAAGAAACCCAATGAGGTAACGAAAAAGATCTCTGAACATTTGAACTTTTTGTGGGGAGTCGCCTCAGGTTCATTCAATGAACTGGCTGATTATTCTGAAGAAACAATAAAGAGGACGCTTATTGATATGAGACTAGACAATAATTACACCAAAAACGGCAAGACAACAAAAAAGCGAATACTAGACTATTTCCATCATAAGCTGGACATTGACCCTTTTGAATTTCCACAACTGTGGAAAACCCTCATCGACAACAAATGGGTATGGTACGACGAATATAGCGGCATCTACAAGATTGTCGCTGAATAGCTCTAACCACCGACTCCCATAACCATGTCACCTCCACGCCCGTCGTGTCATTACTTCGCAAAGATAAACAACACGTCGCTCCCGACATCGGTTTTCAAGGTTTTCTTCCCTATCGGTTGTGAACGATGCCACAACCAACAAACCCTCGAACCTTCCGAATGTCTCACACTCCATGTCATCTTTGAATGGCGGCGTAATAACAACGCCCGGACGCGAAAGCTGCATAAGGCAGCAAGGACGAAAGGGAAATGAAAAAGAACAAAACAAATAAACATTTCAAGTTATGCACAGCACCATTTTTCAAATCAGCAGGAAGAGGATGACTAAAGACGACTACCTCTCCTCCTATGACATCGCAGAGAGTGACTACGGAAAATTCGGCATCGACTGGATAGGTGACGAACGAGAGGACGAGGATGGCTTCGACAGTCTCCAACACGACACACCAGAGGAACTGTTCACCGTGAACAGGGACAAACGAACCATCAAAATCAACCGGGAACAGGTCAAGACCATACTCAGACGAATGGTCAACACCATCCGAGACCATGCCAACGCCCTCAACGAGGACAATATCATCAACTGGAAGGAAACCTACACTCTTGAGCACTCCATAGAGAACTACCTTGGAGGAAACGCTCTCTTCTACTTCGAGAACGAACTAATGGGACTCAACCAGTTCATCAAGGACGTCGCCACCGAGAAATACACCACACTCCACATCGGCGCCATGCTCGACTACCACATCTAAGAAAGGGGGAGCAACCCTCCCCCATCCCAACACTCCATGTCTATGCAAAAATTTCATGTCATCATAGCAGGCTCACGATACTACTGCAACTACAATAAGCTGGTGGCGAAATGCGACAGCATACTGGCCAACAAGTTGAACGACCCTGAATGTGAGGTGGTCATCGTCTGCGGTGACGCACGGGGAGCTGATGCACTGGGCGAAAGATACGCTTGGCGACATCATCTCAAAGTGGTACACTTCCCTGCCGACTGGGAAATGTACGGCAAGGCTGCCGGCCCGATACGCAACGAGAAGATGGCAAGGTTCGCAGACGCACTCATCGCGTTCCCCCTCTTTGGCGTGGCCAATAGGGGAACACTTGACATGATACGACGCGCCCAACAACATCACCTTCAGGTGAGGGTGATAAGGTGAATCTATAACCTGTCTATCAACATGGCCTGGACACGTTCGAAAATCAGAAAGCTAAAAGCCGGATACCCCACGGCTGACCTGCAGCAACTCGCCACACAACTGCAGGTGACGATTGCCGCCCTGAAGTCAAAGGCACAATGCCTGGGGCTGAGACGTGCCGTGCAACGCCACGACTGGACAGCAGAAGACCTCGCCCTGCTGATGCAACTATACCCTGAGACACCGAACAAAGCCATCGCTGACAGGCTGCACACCTCGGTCAACAGCGTGGAGAACAAGGCGCATAGACTCGGACTGAGAAAGACAAAAGCCTACCTCTCACAAGTGGGTGCAGAACATGCCATGCATCCCAACATCGTGGCCACACAATTCAAGAAAGGGACAACTCCCAAGAACAAGGGAAAGAGACAGACCGACTTCATGTCCCATGAGAAAATCGAGAATTCCAAAGCCACACGCTTCAAGCCGGGCAACATCCCGCACAACACCAAGCCCATCGGCTATGAGACCGTCCGCAACGACGGTTATGTCTATGTGAAGACGGAACACGGGATGCAGAAGAAACACCGGCTGGTATGGGAACAACACCACGGGGAAATACCAGAAGACATGAGGGTCATCTTCCTCGACGGTGACAGGACCAACTGCACACTGGAGAACCTCGCCTTAACCGATGCCGCAGAAGCTGCGGCAATACAAATGGCCAAGAAGACCCAAGAAGAACGAAAACTGATGCAGCAAAAAGCCAACATCACACGAAACAAGACCATCGAGAGCGACAAACGGCGCATCCGGTGGGGCTTGCCGCCGCGCTCGAAACTCGTCAAACGATACTATAAATGCACCAACATCAATAACACCAAGCCACAATGACCATCTCCCACGAAAGCTACTCCTTCCTGACAATGTGCATCAGGAACCTCTGCCAAATCTTCCAGATGGGATTTCTTTATTATGCCGTCTTCCACTTCCTCATCCAAGAAGGGCATTACAAGACTCCCATGCCCAAAAACGAAGAACGGAAGATGCTATATTGCTGCTCGTGGATGCTCCTGCTGTGGCTCTCATCCATCCTCCTGCTCCTGTGGATTGACCTCTTCCACCCTTTTTCCATTATATAAAGGGAAAAAGATGATTCTATTTCGTTGTCCTTTAGTTGATAATTGAGGATAATAGAAAGGAATCGGCCAATATTTTTGGCTGATTGGTTGACTTGCCGTATTTTTGTAAGTCGAAAGCAAAATCTACTATATGAGACAAATCATCTTCACCCTTCTGATATGCCTTCCATGCGCTGTCTTCGCTCAAGTGAAAGCCACAGACGAACACGTCGCTCTCATCAAACAGCATATCTATAAGGACTACAAAGGCATGTACCGACAACCCTCGGGAGGTGCCCTTGTCTTCCCCTACCTCACCCCTGGCAGCCAACAATATGACAAGGTGCTGTGGGACTGGGACTCCTGGCTGTCGAACGTGGCTCTGCGCCAGACACTCGCCGACATCGGAAGCAAGAAAGACAAACAAGAGGCACGTGACTATGAGCGCGGATGTGTGCTCAATTACCTGACCTACACCTCTCCTGATGACGGATACATGCCGATGGTGATTGACACCGATAGCGACCCGGAGAAAATCAAACCAGCCGACATCTACCACACCAACATGCACAAGCCGGTGATAGCCCAACATGCGGCGTTTATCACACAACAGGATGGAGGAGATGCCGAGTGGTTGCGAGCTCACTTCAGCAGGATGAAGGCGTTCATTGAGAACTATCAGACCCATCACCGCCATGCGGAGACAGGGTTGTTCTATTGGCAAGATGACTTGGCCATCGGAGTGGACAACGACCCTTCCACCTTCTTCCGACCCAAGGGAAGCAGCGCCTCCATCTATCTGAACTGCCTGATGTATAAAGAACTATGTGCAATGGCATATCTGGCAAGACAGCTGAACCTCACAGAGGATGAAAATCGATACGGCAAAGCCGCCATGGAACTGATTGATGCAATCAGAGGATATTGCTGGGATGAGAAAGACGGGATGTACTATTCCGTTGACCTTAACCTGCTCCCGTACACGGGGGAGAGCCAGATTATCTTCGGCAAGGATTTCGTGCTGCATGAGGGTGCTCCCCGCGACTACCCCTGCCTGATACAGCGTATCGGTTGCTGGTCGGGATTCATGGCACTGTGGGCTGGCATCGCCACGCCTGAACAGGCAGAACGTATGGTGAAGGAGAACCTGCTTGATGAGCGTACCTTCTGCGCTCCATACGGTGTACGCACGCTCTCCAAACTGGAGAAGATGTACAACACCCGGGCCACCCACAACCCTTCCAACTGGCAGGGGCCGATATGGGGTATCTCGAACTACATGGTGTTCCGAGGACTGGTTGACTACGGCTTTGAGAAGGAGGCGAGAGAACTGGCGGAAAAGACCATCAGCCTCTTTGGTGAAGACCTCAAAAAGGAGGGTGCCCTACATGAATACTATGACCCTGACTCAGGAGCACCCATCATCAACAAAGGTTTCCAAAACTGGAACTACCTCGTCCTTAACATGATTGCGTGGATGGAGCACCGTGAAGTGGTGAGAGAATACTGAAAACAAGCTCTATTCTGTCAGACAATTCTCCATAACCAGCCCTTCCACATCCTCCTCCACGATGGCAGGACGGAAATCCTCTGCCTCCAAAGACAACCACACATTCCTCAAGATAATACCCCGTACATGACGTAGATAAAAACCCCATGAAGGGAGTTCGCCGAACATGGTGAACTCCGGGTATTTCTCCACCTGTTCCGGCACATCACTCTTGCGCCACAGCGGAATGTAAGCCATCCCTTTGGATGCTCGTCCGGGATAGACGATACTAACATTCTCCAACAGCACATCCTCAATACAGTTGCCGGGGATGCCGCAGATGGGTGCAGGATGGATGTTATGGAAATAGTCCACTTCGGGACCTCGAAGGTCATAGTCGATGTCTGGCCGTCCGAAAGGAACCTTGACCGAGAGGTTGGTGACACGGATATGCCTGATGGCTCCCTTCCTGTTGCCAGAACGCTGCCCTAACCGGATAAACAGAGCATTGCCCGTATTGACGGCGGTGATGCTGTCGGCCACCACATCTTCTATCGTCGCTCCATCGACGCTCTCTATGGCCAAGGCTGAACGGAAAGTGTCGAAGACACGGATGCCACGGATGTGGATGCGCCGAAAAGCACCATAAGATGCCGAGCCGAACTTCACGGCGCTGGCACTGCTCCTAATCTCACAGTGGCTGATGAAGATGTCCTCGTTACCGCTATCCGGGTCATAGGATTTCAGGCAGATGCCGTCATCGGCACTGTTCACACGGCAGTCGGTGATCTTCACGTCATGACAGTCGGTCAAGTCAATGCCGTCGTTGTTCCAGTAAGCACGGTTATGGATGTCAAGTTGGGTCAACACCATATTTTTGCAGCGGTTGAACGACAGTCCCCACCCTGCGCTGTTGCGCAGTCGTACCCCCTCGATACGCACATCCTCACAACCTACGATGTTGAGCAGCGTGGGACGAGCCAACTCGCTGGGCCGTTGCCTACGCTCGTTGTAATTGGGGTCTTTCAGTTCTCCTGTATGATGCAAGCTGTCAATGGCCAACGCCAAAGCCAACCCCTGACCATCAATCGTGCCTTTGCCTGTGATGGCGATGCTCTTTGCATCCTTTGCCACAATCAACCCCTTGTGTGAGTTGTCCTTGAGGCGGTCTCCTGCAACCTGATTGGTTTCCACGGGTGCATAGTCGTATGGAGATGTGCTGCCCATCAAAACCGCACCTTCCTCCAAGTGAAGCTCTACACCGCTCTTCAACTCCAATGGGCCAATCAAGTAACTACCTTGGTGGAACGTGACACGACCGCCGCCACTGCCATTGGCCTTGTCAATCAAGGCCTGCAGTGCCCCCGTGTCCATACCCGGCATGGCACAAAACTCCTGCGCTGTAATAGTCAGCGTCAGGAGGAAGAGGACAATCCATATCAACGAAAACCGCTTCATACGGCAAAAGTACAAAATATCAGATGACAAGCCAAAATCAACGGCACTTTTCTCATCAATAGATTCATTACTTCACTTTTCCAATTTCTTTGAAGAAAAACACAAAAAGGAGAAACATGTACCACGATATGACACAGGATTTACGTAACTTTGCAGGGAAATGGTGTGGATTTGAATCAAAATGACTAACAACAATGATAACAATTGAAGATGCCTTGCGCTTGGCTGTAGATGCGCACGATGGTCAGAAAGACCTAGATGGGAACCCTGTAATCCTGCATCCTATGACTGTGGGGCTGGCAGGGCGCAACCGTGAGGAAATCATAGCAGGTCTGCTGCATGACGTGGTGGAGGACACCAATTATACATTCGATGACCTGCTAAGAAAGGGGGTGGACGAAAAAATCGTGGATGCCCTGCGATTGCTTACCCATACTGATGACCTCTCATACGGTGAATATGTAAAACGAATCGCCGAATCAGGAAACAGCATCGCCATCCACGTGAAATACAACGACCTCTGCCATAATCTCCAACGTGGCCGGGCGGGAGGCCACTGGAAAATCGTAGCCAAGCACGATAAGGCTCTTGCTATCATTCAACCACTTATATAAAACCATATATTATGAAAATACCATCATTGTTTAAGGAATACATCTGGCTGATAGAAACAATCAACAGAGCCGGAAAAATATCATTTGCAGACATCAACAAACGATGGGTGCGCAAAGAGGAGAGCGGTGGCGTGGAGTTCTCACGCTCCACCTTCAACCGCCACAGAGATGCCATCCTCGATATGTTCGGAGTCATCATTGAATGCGAGCGCAAAGGCGGATACAAGTACTTCATCGAGAACAAAGAGGTTCTGGAGGAGGACAGTGTACAGAACTGGCTGTATTCGACACTCAGCGTAAGCAATATGCTGGATGAGAACATGGCCCTGCAACACCGAATCCTGCTGGAAAGCATTCCCTCTGGCGACCAACATCTGCAACAGATTATCAAGGCAATGCGGGAGAACCGTAGGATGATGATGACATACCGACGCTACGGAACGGCATCAGCCAACACTTACTCCGTAGCTCCCTATTGCGTTAAATTGTTCAGACGCAGGTGGTATGTGCTGGGGACAAGGCCGAAAACATCGGTCAGTGACGGAATAGAAACGACCACGGAAGGTTATGCCATTTACTCACTCGACCGCATTGAAGACATTGAACTGGAAGAAACAAAATTCACCATCACTCCAGATTTTGACGCAGCTGAGTTTTTCGATGAGTGCTTTGGCGTGGTGGTGGGCGATGGCAGCAAGCCTGTGCGCATCGTGCTTCGTGCCTATGGACTGGAACAACACTATATGCGGGACCTGCCGTTGCACCATTCGCAGCGCGAAATCGACAGGACTGATGAATACACCGATTATGAATTGAACATGCGTCCCACTTCCGACTTCAAGGCCCATCTGATGTCTCGTGGGGAATGGACTCAGGTACTATCACCTGAATGGCTGGCTGAAGATATTCAACGATTGTTGCAAGCAGCCATTGACAGATATAAGAAAGAAACTTAAAGGAAATAAACAATACACAAATTCACAGTCAACATATTTGTTATCAGGATCAACAAGATGCAGTCAGAGATGGCTGCATCTTTCATTTGTGATATTCCCGTGCCTTGACATTCAGCTCCGACAGACGGTCAAGTGCGGCTGTCAGGGTCTCATCCCGTTTGGCAAAATGGAAACGGATAAGGTGATTCACTTCCTCACGGAAAAAACAGCTTCCCGGAACGGCCCCCACGCCGACATGCTCTGCCAACCACTCGCAGAAGTGCAGGTCATCACTCACACCGTATTCAGACACGTCGAGCAAGACATAATAGGCCCCCTGTGGCTCTGAGAAACGGAGACCGAACTGCCGTAATCCGTCACAAAAGAGGTTTTTCGCATGAGTATAATGTGCTTGCAACCCGTCATAGTAGGTGTCTGGAAAACAGAGTCCGACGGTGGCAGCTTCCATCAATGGGGCAGCGGCTCCGACAGTCAGGAAGTCATGTACTTTCTTCACGCGGTCGATGATGCGCTCTGGAGCGATGACATAACCGAGTCGCCAGCCCGTGATGCTGTAGGTCTTGGAGAGTGAGCTGCAGGAGATGGTACGCTCCCACATGCCGGGCAAGGTGGAGATATACACATGTAGGTTCGGCTCATAGACAATGTGCTCATATACCTCATCGGTAATCACGTAACCGTCGTGCC
The DNA here is from genome assembly GCA_947306845.1 of uncultured Prevotellaceae bacterium. Next base: position 1,413 of record CAMZHP010000057.1, on the reverse strand, counting down.
TGATGACAATGTCGGCTATCACCTCCAGCTCCTCACGGGTGAACACCTTGCCGCTGGGGTTTGAGGGATTGCACAGCACCAATGCCTTGGCTCCCTGACGGAAGGCATCCTCCAGGAGGTTGGGGTCAAAACCAAACTCGGGGGGAACGAGTGGAACATACAATGGTTCTGCACCGGTGAGGATGGTATCTGCGGTGTAGTTCTCATAGAATGGGGAGAAGATGATCACCTTGTCGCCGGGATTCACGACAGTCATCATCGCGGCCATCATCGCCTCCGTGGAGCCGCAGGTCACCACGATATTCTTGTCTGCATCAATGGGCAGGCCAGTCCATCTACTCTGCTTTTTGGCCAGAGCCTCACGGAAGTTCTGCGCCCCCCAGGTGATGGCATATTGGTGTGGACCTCTCGGAGCAATCTTGGCCAGCCTGTCGGTCAGTTCATGGGGTGGGTCGAAATCTGGGAACCCCTGAGAGAGGTTGATGGCTCCATAGTGGTTGCTGATGCGGGTCATCCTGCGGATGACGGAATCGGTGAAGCCCGCTGTGCGGCTGGATAATGGTCTCATACTATTTCATTACTGCTTGGGGTGTCCAGTTCTTGAAAAACCTGAGAACTTTCTCTTTGTTGTACCCTTCACCCTCTTCCAAGAAACTTGAGTCCTGGATATGGATGACCTTTCCCATATCATCAAGAACGACAAAGACGGGAAAACCGAAACGTTCGGGATTCGACAGCCGCTGTAGCATGGTCTTCGCCAACTGGACTTTCTCTTCCCCTTCTGACTTACGGGGATTGTAATTTACGTGGATATACTCAAAATTCTCATTGACAAGCTTGCTGATGTCAGCATCCTTGCTCATGAAGTCAGCGAAACGCAGGCACCACGGGCACCAGTTGCCTCCGACCTGACAGATGACGAACTTACCTTCACCTTTGGCCTTAGCAACGGCTTGGTCAATCTGCTCAATGGGATTGACATTCTCATCATATACCTTTTTCAGTGCAGTCTGGGCACTTAGCACTGCCATGACAAACACAGCGAGCATGACAGCAAAAAATCTCTTCTTCATAACCTTATTGCAATCTAAGTCGCAAAGATACTGAAAGACCACCTAAACACAAAAGGAAATAACGATTTTTCATTTTCCATTATTGAAACGCATACTTTTCCACTATTCATCATAAACAATAGATCTTTTCCATTTTCTTATCTATCTACTTCCCATAACAGTATAACTCCTTCCATTACTCATGACTGGGCATAACATCCGATAATTGTCATTACTTCGCGAAGATAAACGGCATCTCGCTACCAACCTCGGCTTTCATGGCTTTCTTTTCCCTATCGGCGGCCAAAGTCAGACAACAAAGCCGTGAACCTTCCGATTGTCTTGCTCTCGCTGCCATCTT
>CAMZHP010000056.1 GCA_947306845.1 uncultured Prevotellaceae bacterium | reverse complement strand
GGATAACTCTCGTCGATGTCCTTAAGTACATGCACTTCGAAATCGAGGTCAAGACCAGCAAGGAGTTCCTTCCTTCTGGGAGAATTGCTGGCAAGAATGATCTTATACATATTGAAGATTGAAAATTGAAGATTGAAAAATGAAGACTCCTACCATCCGAAGGCTTCTGCTCCAGAGAGCCATTTGCCTTGGGCACGGAGGACCTGTTCTATGACATCGCGGGCACACCCGTCGCCACCCTTGCGATGGCTCACGTATGTACTGATGGCCTTGATATCAGGAGCGGCGTCTGCTGGGGCACAAGGACATCCGCAACGCTTCATCACCTCATAGTCGGGTATATCGTCGCCCATATAGATGACATCCTGGTCAGAAAGACCGTTCTGATCAAGAAACAACTCGTAAGTCTTGATTTTGACAGCGCAACTGAGGAAGATATCCTTTACTCCCAAATATTCGTAACGCAAACGGATATTGGGCGTGCGTCCCCCCGTGAGGATAACGATACGAAGTCCCATTTTCATGGCCAGTTGGATGGCATATCCGTCTTGGATATTAATGGTGCGCAGTGGTTCACCCATGGCATCCATCGAAATGGTTTGCCTGCTGAGCACGCCATCAACATCAAAGATGATAGCCTTTATCTTGCTGAGGTCATAGTTGATCATTATATTAGGAGTTTAGGAGTTTAGGAGTTTGGGAGTTTGGGAGTTTAGACAAATGATTTTTTCATTTAACATATAATTATCATGTAATTGAACACAAATAGCTGTGTGTAAGCATGAATGGATTATTCTTGGACAAGCCAAGCGGCAAAGCCCAACGCATGGATATTCGTGAGAAATCAGAATTTATCGGGATGAATGTTTTCCCATTTCTGGGAGTCTTCATCGTGTGGAGGGAGGTCTTTCTTCTTTTTGCCAAAGGCGATGAGGCAGAGCACTTCATGGTCTTCAGGGATATCAAGGATGCCTCTCACCACGTCGGAAGCCTTGGTGCCGTCACTCAGGCGCCGGCCTCTGATCTGCACCCAACAGGAAGCAAGGCCCAAATCCTCTGCCTGCAACTGCATGGCGTAAGCAGCGATGCTGCCATCCTCCACCCAACAATCGTTTTTATCCGGACACCCCAAGACCACCACAGCCAATGCGGCATCCCTGACAAAGGCAGCCCCCTGCTCCTTGGCATCCGACAGCTTCTGTAGGTCGATGCAGTCGTCCACCACCACAAACTGCCACTGCCGGTTGTTTCTCGACGTGGGCGACAGCAGTGCCGCCCTTAGGATGGCCTGCACCTGCTCAGCATCCAGCTCACCCTCTTCAAATGTTCTGTGGCTTCTTCTCTTTGCCACCAAATCATAAAAATCCATACTGCAAAGGTAGTGCAAATAGTAGAAAATGAGAAGAAAAGCTTTTATTTATTTTTTGTATTTCTTCTGTTTTCGCCCCCACCCTCTCTTATTCCAGAGGAATAGCTAGTTAGTCCTGAGTATCTACGGAGTGACAAGTCACCTCAAAACGCCACATATACAATAATAAGGTGAAAACTGCGTTATAAGATAGATGAGACTGAAAACCCTTCTGCTTGTCATCATGCTGTTGTCAGCCTTTGGCATGCAAGAACTATATTCGCAGACCTTCACTCTTCGCGGTAAGGTGAGCGATGAGAACAACAATCCATTGGAGCTCGCCACGGTAGCTGTGGTGAGGCAAGGTCGTGTGACCTTCACCAATCTCAAGGGAGAGTTCAGCATGGAATTGGCTTCGGCCGATAGTGTGGTGGTACGTTTCACCATGGTGGGATACCAGGAAAAGACCCGCGTGCTCCGCAAGCCCAAAGGCACCCAGACACTTCTCATTCAGATGAACAGTGACAACGAACTGGATGAGGTGCTGATTATGCAGCGTCGCCGCCAGACCGGACAAAGCGAGGAGCTCGACACCAAAGACATGAAAACGATGCCCTCCGCTTCTGGCAATGCCGTGGAAGAGATGATTCAGGGACAGGCTGGTGTATCTACCCACAGCGAGCTGTCGTCACAATACAATGTGCGCGGCGGCAGTTTCGACGAAAACAGCGTATATATCAATAATGTGGAAGTCTACCGACCCTTCCTCGTACGCAGTGGTCAGCAAGAAGGCCTTTCGGTCATCAATCCCGACATGGTGGAATCCATCAGTTTCTCCACGGGCGGTTTCGAGGCAAAATATGGCGACAAGATGTCGTCAGCCCTCGACATCACCTACAAGCGTCCCAAGAAATTTGAGGCCAGCGCCTCAGCCAGCTTGCTTGGCGGCAGCGGCTATGTCGGATTCAGTACCAAGAAGTTCTCATGGAGCAACGGCATCCGATACAAGACCAACCGTTACCTGCTGGGATCACTGGAAACGAAAGGCGAATATACCCCCAATTTTCTCGACTACCAAACTTACCTCAGTTACCAGCCGAATCAGCGTTGGACGATAGACCTCATCGGCAATATCTCAGAAAACCACTACAATTTCACCCCAAAGGACCGTGAGACGAATTTTGGAACGATGGAGAACGTGAAAAATTTCAAGGTATATTTTGACGGCAAGGAGAAAGATATCTTCCGCACGTATTTCGGGATGTTCAGCATCACCCGTCACTTAAGTGCGAAGACCGACCTATCGTTCACGACCTCAGCGTTCTACACCAAAGAACAAGAGCAGTTTGACATCCAAGGCCAATACTGGCTGACACAGACCGAGACCAGCGAGAATTTGGGTGTGGGCACCTATATGGACCATGCCCGCAACTACCTCAAGGCTGATGTGGAGACTTTCAAACTAACGCTGAAGCACAAGACACGCCGCCATCACTACCAAGCAGGTCTGACCTACAAGTTGGAGCACATCAAGGAGAACAGCCGTGAGTATGAGATGCGCGACTCCGCGGGCTACACCATGCCCCACACTGGACGTGACCTCTATATGATCTATTCGCTGAATGCACGCAACAGCCTTGATGCCAACCGCATGGAGGCATACGTGCAAGACACCTACAAATTCAGCAGTGCAAGCGAGGAAACATTCTACACATTCAATTACGGTGTGCGTTTCTCCCATTGGAATTTCAACCGCGAAAGCCTTGTCAGTCCGAGAGCCTCCCTCAGCATCGTGCCGGCCTTCAACAACGATGTCACCTTCCGTTTCGCTACGGGCATCTATTATCAGGCACCATTTTACAAAGAGTTGCGCGACACGACGACGATTGACGGCATCACATACGCCACGCTCAACAAGAAAATCAAGAGCCAGCGCTCTATCCATTTCATCGCTGCCTATGACTACCGGTTCAAGATGGCCCAACGCAACTTCCGTTTCAGCGCAGAGGCTTACTTCAAGCTGATGTCTAACCTCGTGCCTTACAGTGTGAACAATGTGAAAGTGGTGTATTATGGCCAGAACGAAGCCAACGGCCATGCCATGGGACTTGACATGAAGCTGTACGGAGAATTTGTCCCAGGTGCCGACTCGTGGATCAGTCTCTCGGTGATGAACACCAAGATGAAACTTCACGGCAAAAGCATCCCCATGCCTACCGACCAGCGGTTTGCACTCAGCCTGTATTTCACGGATTATTTCCCCAACACCGAGCGTTGGAAGATGTCCCTCAAGCTGGCTTACGCCGATGGGCTGCCTTTCGCCGCCCCACACCGAGGCATAGAGAGCTTCGACTTCCGGGCCCCAGCCTACAAACGTGCAGACATCGGCATGAGTTTCCGTGCCCTTGACAACGACAAGCGCCAGCACAAACGCAATCCCATCCGCAATATCTGGCTGGGTGTGGATTGCCTCAACCTTTTTGGCATCAACAACGTGAACTCCTATTACTGGATTACGGACGTGACCAACCAGCAATATGCCGTGCCCAATTATCTGACGGGCCGCCAAATTAATGGCCGCGTGCTGATAGAGTTCTGATGAAAAAATAATAAAATTCGGAATAATATACATGCCGTATGGATTTTATTTATTAATTTTGCACGAAAATAGGAAACAACAAATAATCCTTCACTTAAAACTTTACTTAAATGAAAATCTCACACATTGAACATCTTGGAATCGCAGTTCCGAGCATTGAAGAAGCCCTCCCTTATTTCAAAGAAGTATTGGGTCTTGAGTGTTATGCAGTAGAGGTCGTAGAAGACCAGAAAGTGAAAACCGCATTTTTGAAGTGCGGCGAGGTGAAGTTGGAACTCCTTGAACCCACATCACCTGAGAGCACCATTCAGAAATGGCTCGACAAAGGAGGCCGTGGTGTTCACCATGTGGCTTTCTGCATCGAGGATGGTGTTGCCAACGCCCTTGCTGAATGTGACGAGAAAGGCGTGCGCCTGATAGACAAAGCCCCCCGCAAGGGAGCCGAGAACCTCAACATCGCTTTCCTCCATCCGAAATCGACCTGCGGCATTCTCACAGAACTCTGTGAGCACTAATCAGCCAACTAACACCTGCCCTCGGGCAGCAAATCATAAAAACGAAAATGAGCAAGCAATTAGAAAAGATCAAAGCCCTTGTCGCCAAGCGCGAACAGGCCCGTCTTGGCGGCGGTGAGAAAGCCATTGAGAAACAACATGCCCGTGGCAAGTACACTGCCCGTGAGCGTATCGACATGCTCCTTGATGAAGGAAGCTTCGAGGAGTTCGACATGTTCAAGCTCCACCGCTGCACCAACTTCGGCATGGAGAAGAAGCAGTTTCTCGGTGACGGTGTCGTAGCCGGCTCCGGAACTATCGACGGCCGTTTGGTTTATATCTTTGCACAGGACTTCACCGTCAACGGCGGTTCTCTCTCCGAGACCATGGCAGAGAAGATCTGCAAGGTGATGGACATGGGTATGAAGATGGGTGCTCCTGTGATTGGCATCAATGACTCCGGCGGTGCCCGTATCCAGGAAGGCATCAATGCCCTTGCCGGCTATGCCGAGATATTCGAGCGCAACATTCTTGCCTCAGGTGTGATTCCTCAGATTTCCGGTATCTTCGGTCCTTGCGCTGGCGGAGCCGTTTACTCCCCTGCCCTCACCGACTTTACCCTCATGATGGAGAACACTTCATATATGTTCCTCACAGGTCCCAAAGTGGTGAAGACCGTGACCGGCGAGGACGTTGACCAAGAGCACTTAGGCGGCGCTTCCGTTCATTCCACCAAGAGTGGAGTGACCCACTTCACTGCTGCCACCGAGGAAGAAGCTCTTGAGATGATCAAGACCCTTCTGAGCTATATCCCCTCCAACAACATGGAGGAGACACCTCGCAAGGAATGCGACGATCCCATCGACCGCAAGGAAGACAGCCTGAACGAGATTTTGCCCGACGACCCCAACAAGGCCTACGACATGTACAAGGTCATCTCCGCCATCACCGACAATGGAGAGTTTTTCGAGGTACAGCCAAAATTTGCCAAGAACATCATCGTCGGCTTTGCCCGTTTCAACGGTCAGAGTGTCGGTATTGTGGCCAACCAGCCCTCATGCTACGCCGGTGTCCTCGATGTGAATGCCAGCCGCAAGGGAGCTCGCTTCGTGCGTTTCTGCGATGCCTTCAACATTCCTATCGTAAGCTTGGTCGACGTGCCGGGATTCCTGCCAGGCACAGGTCAGGAGTACAATGCTGTGATTCTCCACGGTGCACAGCTGCTCTACGCCTATGGTGAGGCCACTGTTCCTAAGGTGACCATTACCCTCCGCAAGAGCTATGGCGGCAGCCATATCGTGATGGGCTGCAAGCAGCTTCGTACCGACCTCAACTACGCATGGCCCAATGCAGAGATTGCCGTGATGGGAGCCTCTGGTGCCGTGGCTGTGCTCTGCGCTAAGGAAGCCAAGGCCAAGAAAGACGCCGGAGAGGACGTGAAAGCCTTCTTGGCAGAGAAGGAGGAGGAATACTCCGAATTGTTCGCCAACCCCTACCAGGCCGCCAAATATGGCTACATCGACGATGTCATCGAGCCTCGCAACACTCGTTTCCGCATCTGCCGCGCCCTTGCCCAATTGGCCACCAAGCGCGACAGCCTTCCCGCCAAGAAGCATGGCAACATCCCCATGTAAGGCAGGCTCGCCGACTATCATTCAACGTAAAACCGAGACATTATGTCAAAAGGAAACCATGAAGTGTATGCAGCCATAGCCCTGGCGCTTCACGAATTCAAGGGCAACAACGTGCACGATAAGGAGTCGGGTATCATCACCATCCGTCCCCACTTGACGGAATGGAACGCACACATGCCGATGACCACCGCCCATCCCTAAGAGTTGCATACAACCCCAAAATAATCAAAAAAGATGAATAAATACAAGTATACGATCAACGGCAACCAATACGAGGTAGCCATCGGTGACATTACCGAGAACATCGCTACTGTGACCGTCAACGGCGAGGAATACAAGGTAGAGATGGAACCAGAGGAAGAGCCGGAGAAGAAGAAGGTAGTGGTGAAGACAGGTGCCGCCAAGGAATCTGCACCCGCCGAAGAAGCCCCCCAGTCCTCTGGACCAGTGAACACTGCCAACGCGCTCAAGGCTCCTCTTCCCGGTGTAATCACAGAAATCAAGGTCTCTGTAGGAGACGAGGTGAAAGCCGGCGATGTGGTATTGGTGCTTGAGGCCATGAAGATGGCTAACAACCTTGAGGCAGAGAAGGCCGGCAAGGTGACAGCCATCCTGGTCAGCCAGGGAGCCAGTGTCATGGAAGACACCCCCCTGATTGTGATAGAATGATCCTCCTTCCCCTAAAAAAGGCTGCCTGAATCGGCAGCCTTTTTTAGGGATTGAAGATTGAAAATTGAAAATTGAAAATTAGAAATTGAAGATTGAAAATTGAAGATGAGGTTTTGAATCGTCAAAAAATATGGAATAATCTAAATTATCAAAAAAAGGATTTTCGCAATTGGATATTTTTTTGTATCTTTGCACATTGAAAGAGAACGGGCAACAGCAAACAAGCTGTATGTCCATCCACAAACCCAAGCAAACTCAATCCAAAAGATGTCAAAAAAGATTTTATTCATCAACCAAGAGATCTCTCCTTACGTTCCTGATAGCGAAATGTCACTGCTTGGCAAGATGTTGCCACAAGTCATGCAGGAGCGTGGATATGAGATACGCACTTTCATGCCCAAATGGGGCACGATCAACGAGCGTCGCGGCCAGCTTCACGAAGTCATCCGTCTCTCAGGCATGAATCTGATCATTGATGACACCGACCATCCCCTCATCATCAAGTGTTCCTCCATCCCTGTTTCCCGTATCACCGTCTATTTCATCGACAATGATGACTATTTCCAGAAGCGTCGGATGGTAGAGGACGAGAGTGGCGAGGAATATACCGACAATGGAGAACGTGCCATTTTCTTCGCTCGTGGTGTGCTTGAGACAATGAAGAAACTCCGTTGGACTCCCGACATCATCGTATGCCAGGGCTGGATGTCAGCCGTCGTTCCCCTTTATGTGAAGACAGCCTACCACGAGGAACCGATGTTTGCTGACGCCAAAATTGTGACATCTCTTTTCACCAAGCAGCTCAAGAATGACTTGGGCACGAAGTTCAAACAGAGCGTGGAATTCCGTGATGCCAAGGCATCTCTGTTGTCCGCCTATAGCGATGATTTTGATTTCCTTGAGCTCGGCAAGCTCGCCATCGACTATTCCGACGGCATTGTAGAGGCTGGTTCGGAAGTGAATCCCTCGTTGATGGAATACGCCAAGAGCAAGGGGCTTCCCATCATGTCGTATCCCGGAGCAGACAATTATGCAGATGCTTACGACGCATTCTACAGCCGCATATTAGGAACTGAATAAATATCCGCAATGAAGTTCAAATTTTTATTTGGTGTTGCCGTTGCCACTCTGCTGGCTTTCTCATCCTGCGACGACACCACAAATGGAATCGGTATCTCACTGACCGACAATGTGGATCACCTTGAAGTTTCCACCAACACCTTCTACGCCACCTCCCGTTCTGTGGGCATCCCCTCTGTGGTATCCCGCAGTACGACTGGCTATCTGGGCCGCATCAAGGATCCTGAAACCGGTGCCCTTATCACCGGCGATTTCATGACCCAGTTTTTCTGCCTTGAAAATTATAAGATTACCTACATCGACAGCATAGCCAGCCTTGACACCGACGGTAAGGTGATGGCAGACTCCTGTGAGGTGCGCCTGTTCTACACCCATTACTATGGCGACTCCCTTGCCACAATGAAGCTAACATTGTATGAAATGGCTCGTCCGATGAGCGAGCGTGAGAAATACTATAGTGACTTCGATCCGTTGGAAGAGGGATTTATCCGTGAAGGCGGCATCTGCAAGTCACACGCTTACTCTTTGATCAACTCTGTGGAGACCAGGCATAAGGTGGAGAATAAGGAAAAAGACTACGTCAACAATATCTGTGTGAGGCTCAACGAGCCCTACACCGACAGCAACGGCAACACATACAACAATTTCGGGACATACATTCTTCGAAATTTCTATGAGCATCCAGAATATTTCAAGAACTCCAACGTTTTTTCCCGCAATATGTTGCCTGGCTTCTTCTTCAAGATGACCGGCGGTCTGGGTTCGATGGCCTACGTCAGCATTCCACAGCTGAACATCTATTATCGGATGCATATAAAGACCAAGAACAAAACAGACAGCATCGCCACACGCCTCACCCTGTTCAATGGTACAGAGGAAATCCTCCAGACCACTACCATCACCAATGATCAGGTAGCCATCAATGAGTTGGTGGATGACAACACCTGCACCTACATCAAGAGTCCCTCAGGCATTTTTACAGAAGTAACTCTCCCTGTTGACGACATACTCAGAGGACATGAGAACGACACCATCAACAGTGCCAAAATCATTTTCAACCGCATCAACAATGAATTATGGAGCCTATACAGTCTGCCGGCTCCCAAGACCCTGCTGATGTTGGAAACAGACAGTGTGACCTCGTTTTTTGAGAAAGGCAAGCTGGCCAACAACAAGCGATCTTTCCTGAGCACCTACAGTACTTCAGCCAATCGATATGTATTCAACAATATTGGCGGAATCATCAACGCGATGTATGCCGCCAAGACCGAGGGACTGAAGAACGATCCCAACTGGTTGAGCAAGCATCCTAACTGGAACAAGGTGATGCTCGTGCCGGTAAGCACTACCACAACGACCAGCTCTTCCAACACCTCCATCCTCACAGGCGTTGCACACGACATGTCGCTCACGAGCACACGTCTGCAAGGCGGCGCCACACCCATTGCCATCAATGTGATATATAGTCGTTTTGACTAAGATGGCCGACAATTATCTGGAGAAACGCCGCGAGGAATACGAGGCCCGCAAAGCCGAATGGCTGCGGCGCAAACGCCATATCCCCATTCCTCGCAAGTCTATGGAAAAACCCGAAGACGAGGCATTGTAAAAACTTGTCCATGTCCGTCACCGAGGGGCATGCAATTGATGTAAATCAATAAATTGGCATTTTTACACTAATAAATGCGGAGAAAGATGACAATATACATTTTTCTGCATATATTTGCATTGAAAATAGACCAGTAGAATCTTTTCAATAGGGTATTTTGAGGTAAAAGATTGCTTCGGGATGACAAAAAAGCCACTTTCTTGTGTACATCGCAAAGTGTGGCTGTCATCTTTATCCGAAAGGATTCAAAGGACAATTTGAGAGAGTTGATTGATAGTTTTCCGGCCAGACGTAGCGATACATCTGGCCGGATTCGTTTTTTTCGGTGGCATCCTTTGGAATAATGCCCAAATTGATGTACCTTTGCCCTTTGGCATCATGACATGCCAGATGCTGACATCCGACTATCGGAGTCAGTGCTATCAGCATTTGCGAACCCACTTAAAAACATGATATGATGAATGCGATTACCAATTTTGAACAGCTGACCGCCCATCTGACTGAGCGCGGCACCCGCAAGCGTGTTGCCGTGGTGTGTGCCAGCGACTCCTCCACCCAGAATGCCGTTGCCCATGCCCTCCGTGAGGGCTTTGCTGACGCCATCTTTGTGGGAAGCAGAGAGGCCGTTGAGGCCAACGCCGATATCCAATGTCACACTGGTCACATCTCATACATCGATGCCGACACCCCCGATGAAGCCGCCCAGAAAGCCGTGGCACTGGTGCGCGAGGGAAAGGCCGACATTCTGATGAAAGGCCTGATCAACACAGACAACCTGCTCCATGCCGTTCTCAACAAGGAAACCGGCATTCTTCCACGCGGTCAAGTGCTCACCCATATCACTGCCTCCGCCATCCCCGGTTACCCCAAGCTCCTTTTCTTCACCGATGCGGCCGTGATTCCCTACCCCACCCATGAACAACGTGTGGAACAAGTGCGCTATATCGTCAAGCTCTGCCATGATTTCGGCATTGCCGAGCCCAAGGTATCGCTCATCCACTGCTCTGAGAAAGTGGGCGGAAAATTTTTCCCCTTCACAGAGCGCTATTCGGAAATCATCCAACAAGGCAATGCCGGTGATTTTGGCCCATGCATCATCGATGGCCCCCTCGACCTGAAGACCTCATGCTGCAAGGAGAGCCTTGTCAAGAAAGGCATCACCTCTCCCCTTGAAGGCGAGTCCGACGCCATCATCTTCCCCGACATCCAAGCTGGCAATGTATTTTACAAAGCCATCACATTGTTCTGTCATGCCGAGACGGCAGGCATCCTAGCCGGAACGATGGCACCAGTGGTACTTCCCTCCCGTGGCGACAGCGAGCAATGTAAATATTGCAGCCTTGCCCTTGCTGCCATCAACGCCTGACAACGACCTACCGACATCATCTCAGAGACATGAGAGACTGCATAGAAATCAAGGGAGCCCGCGTCAACAACCTCAAAAACATCGACCTCTGCATCCCTCACGACCAACTGATCGTCATTGCCGGCCTGAGCGGCAGTGGCAAGTCCTCCTTGGCATTCGACACGCTGTATGCCGAGGGCCAGCGCCGCTATGTGGAAAGTCTCTCCTCGTATGCCCGACAGTTTCTTGGCCGCATGAGCAAGCCCGAATGCGACTACATCAAAGGACTGCCACCCGCCATTGCGATAGAACAGCGCGTCAACAGCCGCAATCCCCGTTCCACGGTGGGAACATCGACTGAGATCTATGAGTATCTCCGTCTGCTCTACGCCCGTATCGGCCAGACATACTCCCCCATCAGCGGTGCGTTGGTAAAGAAGCACTCCACGGAGGACATCATCCGCCAAGTGCAGGAGTTTGCCCCTGGCACCCGTTTCTGCGTGATGGCTCCCCTCCATGTACCCGAAAGCCGTAGCCTGGAGCGCCAGTTGCAGATGGAGCTGCAACAAGGCTTCGTCCGCCTGTTCATCAAAGGTGAGTTTGTCAGGATAGAAGATTTTCTGGAGGACAAGGAAGCTCTTTCCAACACCCCCGTGAGCGACATATACATCCTTATCGACCGCATGTCATTAGACGGCAGCAAGGACAGCATCTCGCGTCTCACCGACTCTGCCGAGACAGCCCTTTACGAGGGCGACGGTGCATGCCGCATCACATTTCTCCCCTCCAACTTGTCCTACGACTTCTCGATGCGCTTTGAGGCCGATGGCCAGAGCTTCGAGGAGCCCAGCGACAACATGTTCTCCTTCAACTCCCCCATCGGAGCCTGCCCCACCTGCGAAGGATACGGCAAGGTGCTTGGCATCGACGAGCGGTTGGTCATTCCCAACAGCACGCTGAGTGTTTACGAGGGTTGTGTGCAATGCTGGCATGGTGAGAAAATGAAGATGTGGCAGGAAGAGTTTTGCCGCCGCGCCTCCATCGACGGTTTTCCCATTTTCAAGCCCTACATGGATCTCACTTCCAAGGAGAAGGAATGGCTCTGGCATGGCCTACCCTGTGACCGTAGGAAAGACATCCACGACCAGGTGTCGATCGACGCTTTCTTCGAAATGGTGAGAGAAAACCAATACAAGATCCAGTACCGTGTGATGCTGAGCCGTTACAAGGGCAAGACCGTTTGTCCCGACTGTCGCGGGACGAGACTGAAGAAGGAAGCCCAGTATGTGAAGATAGCTGGCATGAGCATTTCCGACCTGGTGGAGATGCCCGTCGTCAATCTCAGGAAGTGGTTCACCAATCTCCATTTGGAAGAGCATGAGGAGAAAATTGCCCGTCGGTTGCTCACCGAGATCAGAAACCGATTGCAGTTTCTCGACGAAGTGGGACTGGGCTACCTCACGCTCAACCGCCAATCGGCCACCCTCAGCGGTGGCGAGAGTCAGCGCATCAACCTCACCACATCATTGGGCAGCTCGCTGGTAGGCTCCCTCTACATCCTCGACGAGCCCAGCATCGGCCTCCACAGCCGTGACACCGACCGGCTCATCCATGTGCTGAAGGAACTACAGTCGCTTGGCAACACCGTCATCATCGTGGAGCACGATGAAGAATTCATGCGAGCCGCCGACTATCTCATCGATGTAGGGCCAGATGCGGGACGTCTGGGAGGAGAGATTGTTTTTGAGGGCAAAGCCTCCGACATCAACGAGGAAGCCCTGGAAAGATACCCCAACAGCCATACCGTCAGATACCTTTTGCACAAAGACAACATTCCCGTCCCCACCAGCCGCCGTCCATGGAACATGTGGGTGATGCTTCGTGGTGCGAGGATGCACAATCTGCGTGGCATCGACGTCAAGTTTCCCCTCAATGTACTGACGGTGGTCACCGGCGTGAGCGGCAGCGGCAAGTCTTCCTTGGTAAAAGGCATCCTCTACCCCGCCCTGAAACGCCATATGGGTGATGTCTGCGACCCACCCGGCGAATACCTTGCCCTTGAAGGAGACTGGGAAGCACTGAAACGTGTGGAATTTGTGGACCAGAACCCCATCGGCAAGAGCAGCCGCAGCAATCCGGCCACATACGTGAAAGCCTACGATGCCATCCGCCAGTTGTTTGCAGACCAACAACTGGCCAAACAAATGGGGTTCTCACCTCAGTATTTCTCCTTCAACACCGAGGGAGGCCGATGTGAGGAATGCAAAGGAGCTGGCGTAATCACTGTAGAGATGCAATTCATGGCCGACCTTGAATTGGAGTGTGAGTCCTGTCACGGCCAGCGATTCAAGCGAGACGTTCTTGAGGTGCGATTTGCCGGCAAGAACATCAACGAAGTGCTCGACCTGACAGTTTCCGAGGCCATCGCGTTTTTCAATGAAAACGGTCAAGCAGCCATCTCCAACCGTCTTCAGACACTTGAGGATGTGGGACTAGGCTACATCAAGCTGGGGCAAAGTTCCTCCACCCTTTCAGGCGGTGAGAACCAGCGTGTGAAGCTGGCCTATTTCATCGGTCAGGAACGCCAGGAGCCCACATTGTTTATTTTCGACGAGCCCACTACTGGTCTTCACTTCCATGACATCCGCCGTCTGCTCTCCGCCTTCAACGCGCTTATTGAGCGTGGGCACACCGTTCTGGTGATAGAGCACAACATGGAGGTCATCAAATGTGCCGATTATGTCATCGACCTGGGTCCAGAGGGTGGCGACCGAGGCGGCAACCTCGTCTTTGCCGGCACTCCAGAAGAATTGGCCACTTGCACGGCCAGCATAACAGGCCATTACCTGAAGAGAAATTTATCGTGAAAAATTTGCGGAAAAGGAAAAATTGCATTACCTTTGCGCTCGAATTGGCAGATTCTCATTTTGCCGATATGGCTCAGTTGGTAGAGCAATTCATTCGTAATGAATAGGTCCCG
>CAMZHP010000055.1 GCA_947306845.1 uncultured Prevotellaceae bacterium | reverse complement strand
CACCACCGGTTGTTGTATGCCGCGGTTATTAGGAATGTCTGCTACATCGTCCATGGGCGATGTTCCTCGGATGCGAATACTGTTTTCACCAAGTGATGATGAGTTGAAGACGATATCAAGACCAGCAATCCTTCCCTGTAACGCCAGATTCGCGTCTGGTTCACTCAACGACCCACCTTCTCTCCTTTTTCCTGCACCTACCACTACTTCTTTCAGAACAGTAGAAGGATAAAGGACAATGTTGAGATAACTGCCGGGATAGGCTTTTACTGTAGCAGATTTGTAACCGACATAACTCACCGACAAAGTATTAGGCTCACGCACCGCGATCTCAAATTCCCCGTCAATGTTGGTCGCAACCGCTTTTTCACTGTCTTTGATGGTTACGATGGCGCCGACGAGAGGGTCACCCAAATCATCCACCACAATGCCACAGGCATATCCTTGCCTGCCTTTTCTCTGCATGTTTTTGGGCAACAGGCGCGAAACCGTCATTTTCTCCTGAATGGTCTGACTGTTGCCTCTGAGTATGGACAGCAAAGGGTCGAAATAACTGAACGACAACGGTTGGGCTTTCTCCAACCGAAGTTTTTCAGTGATGAGTGATAATTGTTTGGAATTGGAGATATTCGGACTTTTCCATGGCCTGCCTGATACTACATATTGACTGAGAGGGGAAAACCTCAGATGATGGTTGTGGATTCGGTCGAGCGAGGCATCATAGAGGGTGGCAAGTATGTTGGCGGCGGCGGGCGAACCGTCTGGGTGTGTCACCTGCAAGCGCCATTCCTCCTCCTGTCCCGGGGTGAGTCTATCGCGGAATGTCATCCACTTCATTGTCAGGTGTTTGTCGGGCAGCGGCATTTCGATGGTTGCTTGTTCATTGTAAACCTGTCCGTCCTTGATGAAGGCGGTGGTGACAAACACCCCTGAACCATATTCCGGTCGGTAGGTCAGCGTACGGGTATGGATCTCATCATCGAGCAGCAACGTGCCTTGTTCGATGATGCGATTTCCGGCGATAATGCTGTAAACCACATGCACATCATGGAGCGATGTGCCAAATTGCAGTTTCACGGCGCCGCCGTCGGTGGGGAAACGCTTGTCGCTCACAGCCAGGAACGATGGTGTATGGGTGCCCAGTCTTTTGGCACTGAAGTCATGGACTTGGAACGTTTTGCTCACTGTATCACCATTGCAGACAGCATAAAAACGGTGGATGCCCGCTTGTGTAAGAACTTGACATGCAGGCAATTCCATCCGTTTGTTGGACGCTGCATGAAAGACATTGGCAGGATGGTCGATATAGTAGGTGATGTCATCGTCAATGTCGAGTCCGATATGGTCTTTCAAATGCCATATCATCCGTAGCGGTTTGTCCACCTCCATGGTGAGGATGGGCATTTCAAGCGAGAGTGTTCGCTGGCGGGTAGAGTATTTGACGTTTTGACTGATTTCGTGCGTCTCACCTGCCATGTCAGTGACTTTGGCATTGATGCGTATGACAAACTGATCCACTTTCTTGCCATTTCTTTCCATGTTGGGTATATGGAGCGGTATGCACAGGTTGGCAGTACCGTCGGCAGCGGTGTAAATGGTATCATTGACTATTGGGGCTATCAAGGCAGTCCTGGACATCGGCAACCTTTCAAAGAAAGAAGACGGTGATGTTTCAGAAGAAAATAAGGAGGCAGAGTATACCACACGGGCTCGATTGACGGAACCGCCAGAAAAAGTCCGGGCTTGTAAAGGCAACCTGAGGGTATCGGCCTCCAACTGATTGCGGGCCAGGGGTTGGAATTGCAAATCAAAAGTGGGCAATTTGTATTCTTCCACTTCAAAGAAGCATTTGGTAGAAGTGATGTCTTCTGCAGCGTCAGAAGTTGGAGTAGCAATAATATTATATAAACCGCTTTTGCTCTTGTGGAGAGGGAATGACAAAGTCGCCGTACCAAATTCGTCGGTGGTGACAATAGTATCAGCCATGATGGTGGATCCCAGGGCTTGCAGTTTCACGTGCATTTCCTCACCCTGAAGCATTTTTTGCTGATGGTTGTGGTCGTTGAGAACCACTGCGACAGAGGCCTGTACCCGTTGCCCGGGACGATAAAGACTTCTGTCGGTGAAAATATGGACACGTTTCACTTTCGATGTCTTCTCTTCATGATAATGCAACGTCCAGTTGAGCGGGAGTGAGAAATGGTCTTCATCGGTAAAGGCATAGATGTTGGAATGCTCATTCTTGCAGACCACCTCTCCATGTCGGTCGGTACGCACGATCTTGCTCGTCTTGCCGTTCAGTGAGAGACGTGCATGGGGGACAGGCTTGCCCGTAGTGGTGTTGACGACCGCATAGCGTATCATCTCGTCAGGCAAGGCCTCTGAAAGCAGGGTGATATCACTTACATGGAGGATATTGCTGATGGTATTGGCATCTTTCCTGTCTGTAGACCACTCCAACAGATAGATACCGGGATGAAGAGCAGGAAGCGCTATACTGTCTTCAAATATCTCATATTCGGGATGAGAACCCAATTTTTTGCTGCAGATGATATCGTTTTTCTGATTGACGTGCTTCCGCAGGTCATTCAGTCTCTCTTCATCTAAATAGGAGGATTGCACCAGGGGGTGTTCCTGACTGAGGTCGAGCCGTGACACCTTCACATTCACCTGGCTGATATTGCGTATATCCTTGAGTTTCACGAAATGGGGAATCTGCGGCTGTATTTGGCTGACAGAGGAAGCCATTTTCACTTGTGGCTGGGTGAGTTGGCGCTTGAAATTTTGGAGTTGCACCACATTGCGCCAGTTGCCCCATTGAGAGATGGCACTGTCGAGGAATGCGTTCAGTTCACTGGGTGTATAGTCGGGCATATCACACATCACACGGTATCGTTTGATCACCAATTCGCAACAATCTGGAAGGTCAGAATATTGTTGGATGAGTGAGTCAAGGCTAGCCAAATACTGGGCGCGTTGATCCACCATCACATGTCCGTATCTGGTGTGATAGTCATCGGTTAACAACCTGTAATCCAACACCATCTGTGCCTTGCGGTTTCCTTTATTGGCGTAATAATCGCGGAGCATGGCCTCGTTGCCTGTCTCAAAGCCGATGACAGACAGCATATCGTGCCCGAAGATATTACTGTCGTCTCCTAAATTGAGGAAAGGTTGTAAGATATGGGAATCCATCTGTGACAGGACATGGGGGTTCGATAATGCCTTCTGACGGTATTTCTCAGCCTCATCACTGCCAGGGTCGTTTTCTCCGATGATTTTGCTGAGAACGGTCTGATAGGTGGCGGCCAACATGGGTGAATGTGTAGCAGCCGATTGCTCTTCTGCAATGAGGCGGCTGATGAAACTGTCGAGCGAGTCGGGAGAGACTGTCCGCTGCAGGGAACCGTACATCAGTTCGGCAGCCAGCAGTTGACCATAATTCATCTCCGCTCTTGCCTTCATGGCAATCAGGCGCATCACATCCATTTCCTTTTGGGGAAGGTCGGTCTTGGCGAGGCGGTTGGCCTCTTTCCACAAAGAGGCATAACTCCTGCGTGTGACATGGTTGGGGGGCGGTGTGGCCGAAACTTTGATTCCTTTCAGTTGCTTGGTGTCGGGGCTGAGAACGATTTCTCCCATGTCGGTGACTTTGCAACGGCTTTCGTATGTCCGGTAGCCCACGTGGGTAACTCTGAGAATGACTTCCCGCATCGCACATGGTATCACCACATAACCGTCATCGTTGGCAACACCATGGTTGACCTGACTGCTGTCAACAGGTGAGAGAAGGGCAACATTGGCATACCTCATCGGCCTGCCCTTTTGGTCAACCACTCTTCCAATGAAACGGAGAGAGTCGCGCTGCGTGCACTCCACGAAAATATCGTTGCCAAAAGAGATGATACGCATGGGATAGAAACCGCAGACCTGTCTGACGGCATCCTGAACACTGGCGTTGCTGACATCTGTTGTCACACGGAAATCCTCCAGGTCATCATAGACGAAATTGACGGTGATGCTGTCACTGGCATCATCGATGGCGAGCAAAGCGTCGGAGAGAGAACTGTCCTTGAATTGCAAGTTAATAGTTTGGGCAGTCAGTCCCTGTATCATCAGAGCGATGAACAAGGCGATGAGATGGATGCGTCGTGTCATTGGATGATGATGGTGTTGTCGTCGATGATGATGTTGAATTTCTCAAACCGGTTGAGGCGGCAGACAAAAGAGTCCATCGGTTGCTGTTGGTTCCATTTCACATGAAGCCGCAAAAGTCTGGGTTCTTCTCGGTCAAATGAATAACTCATTCCATAGAATTCTGCCGTCTCCCGGATGATCTGTTCAAGTGTCACATTGTCAAAAACGATATTCTGTGCTGTAGGCTGGATTTGGGATTCGGAGTGGGACTGATTTTCTTTGGGTGTGGAGGAGTCTGCGGGAATTGGCTGTGCCTGTTGGATCGTTTCCACAGGCTCGTCCTTAGGCACTGTATGCCAGAATGGCCATAGGGCAGCGATGGCCAATCCCGATACCATGATGCCAATGATGATGGCAGCACTTCTCCACCACTGATGATGGCTAATACTGACTGTGTTTCTCGATTGAAACTCCTTCCATGCCGCATCCACATCAGGTTCATACTCCTTCGCCCTCCTTGCATGGTAGGCACTGGATGCCAATGCCATTACTTCATAGTATTGGCTGAGTTGTTCGTCGTTGAGCATCTTTTCCAGCTTTTCATCGCTGTATTTTTCAGGATGCTCGATCATGTCGAGCAGTTGCGTGATTTTGTCCATGGCGTTGTGGGCTAAAAAGAGTCTTGAGGGGTGGGAGGATCTTGATGGATGAAATGTGCTCTCAGTAGGGTGATGGCTTTCGCCAGATGCTTGTAGACTGCGGCCTTGCTGATATCCAGCGAGTCGGCAATCTCCTGGTAGGTGAGGTGGCGGTCGTGGCGCAGTTCGAAGACTTTCCGGGTTTGCGGAGTCAGTTGTGTCTCCACCACGTGGAGGATTTCGTCATATACTTGTTGGTCGTTGGCGATGCTGAGTGTCGTCTGTGTGGCCAAGGGATAAAGGCGCAAGATTTTCTCTGTTGTTTTCTTGTGCTGTATGACGTCAAGGCATCGGTTTCTCACGCAGGCAAGCAGATAGTGCTGATTGTCGGGAGGAAGGGTGATTCGCCCGTCGCCGACGCGGAGCATGATGTCGCTCACCACATCCTTGCTCTCTTCATCGTCGCCAAGCATACTGCGAGCCATACGCACCATTGCCGCATAGTTGCTTTTGAACAGTTGTTCGAATCGCCTGTTATCTATCATCATTTTATCATATAACGGATGAAATCAAAAAAAACCAACCCCATATAGCTTTTTTTTCGAATTTCCTTCAAAAAAACTTACAAAAGTGACAAATATTTTTGGACACCTCTTGATAATAATGACAAATTTATAATGATTTGATTGACATTTTTACATTCAATCGATGTTTTTTTGTAATTTTGCCCACAGACTAATTACTAAAGCAACCATGAGACAACTACTGACCATTCTGGCTCTTGCTGCCACCATCGGCATGCAAGCACAGAAAACTTACAAAATCGATATCAACGAACCCAGCAGAAACAATGATGAGGTGCTGGAGCCTGGCTTCACGCCATGGAAGTTCAACAAAGACGTCAAAGAGTGCATCCTAGAAATGGATGGCGTCACGTTCACCATCCGCTCCGGACATACCATGCGCTCCGGATGGAGCAAGACTTTTGTGCAGAAAAAAGAGGACAACTGCCGCCTGACGGGTGACGGAATGAATTTCGACCCCAACGAATGTGGCTCGTTCGATTTGATTATCAAAGGACTGACTCCTGGTCAACACAGCATCCAAACCTATCATAATGGATGGCAAGACCCTGCCAGCACCGCCTCATGGCCCATCACCGTGAGTCTCAACGACAAGGTGGTGCATCAGTCTGTGCCTCGTACCGAACAAGTCAGTTCTGCACAGAATGCCACAGTGCTGATGACCCTTTTCACTGTCAGCGACAGCAACGAAGAGGTGGTCCTCACTATCTCCACGAGCGAGGATGAGGCTCCTGCTGATGCCGACACCAAAAGGATCAAGGACAAGACTCCACTGCTCAATGGCTTTATGATTGATGTGACAGACGCCAAACTGCAAGCCAAGCTGCCTGTACCAAGCGACAAAGATTTCCACATAGATGCCGATGATGGCTCGTTCGCACTCAAATGGTCGCCAGCCAGCAAAGATGTCACAAAACATTACTTACATTTGGGCACAGATTCCATATCTGTAGCCAATTCCACTACAGCTCTCTATGAAGGAGCAGACACCACCTATACGGCCACTGACCTCTACAATCTCAACACCTACTATTGGCGGGTGGATGAGGAGACCGCCGACGGCAACGTCACCAAAGGATTGGTATGGAGTTTCCGCCCACGCCACCTGGCCTTCCCCGGTGCTGAGGGCTACGGGCGTTTTGCTACAGGCGGCCGTGGCGGAGTGGTCTATCATGTCACCAATCTCAACAACGACCATCAGCCTGGTTCATTGCTCTATGGACTGGTCGACATGGAAGGGCCTCGCACCATCATCTTCGATGTGAGCGGCATCATCGAGTTGGATTTCGAAGCACATTTTGTCAAGCCTTATGCCACCATCGCCGGACAGACAGCACCCGGCAAGGGCATCTGCCTGAAAGCCTCCAACATCAACATTGGTTCCGAGACAATTTGCCGCTTCATACGGTTCAAACGCGGACTGGGCATATACGGACAAAACACAGGCAACGCCATGGGCATGAGCGGAGCCGACCATGCCATCGTCGACCATTGCATGGCTGCCTGGGGCACCGACGAGACCGTCAGCGGACGAGGTGCGAAAAACATCTCCTTCCAATACTCCATCATCAGCGAGGCATTGGGTATTGCCGGCCATAAGAACTACGCCGACGGCACCAACCACGGTTATGCAGCCACCATCGATGGCAAAATCGGCTCATGGCATCACAACCTGCTTGTCAACTGCGAGGGCCGCAACTGGAGCTTGGGTGGCGGCATGGATGGCGAGAACCGTGCCATCGGACAGATGGACATCTTCAACAATGTCGTGTACAACTGGAACAAACGCACCACCGATGGCAACTGTCATGAGGTGAATTTTGTGAACAACTACTACAAAATGGGTCCCGATACCCGCCACACCGTGCTCTTTACCCAGAACTACGAAAATGTCGGCCATCCTGAAAGTACGTGGCGGGCATTCGTCAGCGGCAACATCCGCGAGAACAAGAACCACACGCTGACACAGGACGCCAAAAACGTGACTTACAACGTGGCGCTCTCCAATGGCGACCCCGGACCCAAATATGAGACCATCGTCAACGAGCCCTTCTTCCCCTCGCATGCCGTCATCCACACCGCCCAAGATGCCCTGAAGGTGGTGACCAGTTATAGCGGAGCCACCATGCCCATGCGTGATGAGCACCATCTTCGCAACATTCATGAAACCCTTGAGGGAACCTATACATACGTGGGTTCCAAATCAGGCATCAAAGGTGAGATTGACACCGAGGCGGACATCACCGAGCACGCTGCGGGCAAAGGCTGGGAAGTATATCCGGAGGAGACCCGTCCTGCTGATTGGGACACCGACCAGGATGGCATGCCCGACTGGTGGGAGAAAATCACAGGAAGCGATCCCATGGCAGCCAACAACAACGATGACCCCAACCATGACGGCTATACCCTGTTGGAAGACTATTTGGAGCTGATGTCGCATCCCTATGTCATCATTCAACCCAACGCAAGCGGCACCATCGACCTAAAGCCCCACTTTGCCGGATTCTTCGGACAGAACGGCAAAGCCGTCACCCCCACTTTCACCCTGGAGGAGAACATGGGAACCGGTATCTTTGCGCCCAGTATCAACGGCAACACACTGACCATACAGGCCACCCAACCTGATGCGGAAGGGGTCTATCAACTGAATGTCACTGTCAACGATGGCGTGACCACATTCACACAGCCTTTTGGCATCATCATCACTGCCGATGCCGCCATGGCCATCTCTCCTGCATGGGACGAAAGCAGCATACGGGTAAAGAGCCGTGAGTTCTTCACCCTCGATGGCAAGCAAGTCTCTTCTCTCAAACCACACGAGACCTATCTGATGCGGGTGACTGACATCGAAGGGCATACCCACTGTGCCAAGATCATCAAGGACTGACATTCCTGTCCTGAATAACATTTTTTAGAAAAAGTTGGAAAATTTTTCCATTTTAGACACTTTTTTATCCAAGTTATCACTTTTTTTTGTATTTTTGTAAACTATTGTAAGAGACACACAACCTAATAACAATAAAACAAATCTGTTCCACCATCTAAAACTACTTCACAATGAAAAACCGAACCAAGAAATGGCATGCCTCACTGTATGTGTTGTGCATCCTACTGCTGGCTGGTTGTGCTGAGGGCTATGAGTCGCCCGACGGCTTCGATTTGGGTGTGACAAATACCCAAATGAAGACACCCATCCAAGACAGCATCTCATTCATTGTCAGCACCGACGGCCAAACGGCCACCATCAGCTGGCCCACAGTGGCGGGAGCCGACGGCCATGAGGTGACATTCATGAATGTGGACGACCCTGCGAATCCCGTGATTATCGACGGCTACGATAAGAAAATCGTCGATGGCTCAAAATTCACCGTATCAGTGACCGAGGACTCGAAGTACAAAATGATCATGCGCACCTTGGGCAATAAAAACCTAGGCAACACCGATGCCGACATAGAGAGCGTGTATGACTTCTCGACCCTCGTTCCTTCGGTGATGACCATCCCCAGCGGTGAAGAGATCAGTGCCTACATCGCCTCCCACCCTCTTGACTCCGTGGGAGAAGAAGTGGCCATCGACCTTGAAGCCAACGGTGTTTACACCCTGAGCGACAACGTCGACTTCCAATACCACAAACTGACATTCCGTGGCGACAAGGTGCACCGCCCCGTGGTCAACATGACCGGCAACGGGCATTTTGAGACTTGGAGCACCCTGAAAGTGAAGTACATCAACTTTGATATGACGGAATGCACAGCCGGTGGTTTCATCGCCATGTCAAAGACTGCCCCCGATGCCATCAAGGTGGAGAATCGCTGGCCCTACAACATTGCAGACAAGAATCCCTCATTGTCAAAGGGACACTACATGGTGGAGGATCCTATATACATCGCCAACTGCTGGTTCAAGAACCTGCCCCACGCCATGCTTTACGACAATGAACTCAACTGCGCTTTCTGGTACTTCACTGTCAGCAATTGCATCGTGCAGATGAAGAATGAGACGAAGTCGAACATTGGTTTCATCAACTTATATAAGGCAGGAAAGGCCGTGAAAAACATTCTGATAGAGAACAGCACCATCTACAACGTGGTGGACAACGATGCCGCCTGTTTCATCCGTTACAACCACCCTTCCAACGCTCAGCCTGCCAAGACCTTCGGCAGTTACAGCGCCGACTACAAGAGTCAGTCGATCATATTCCGCAACACCACCTTCAGCAAAACCTACACTGGGTGGCGCTTTGTCAACAACACCAGCGGCAACGACCTCTCTCTCATCGTCGACCACTGTATTTTCTACGACGTATCACAGCTCTACCGCATGGACATGGGCTCGAAGACCTACCGCTTCAACTTCCTGTGGAGTCCGCGCCAAGATGACCTCAACCGCAACAACAACATGCTGGACTCCGGCAAGGCTCCCTTCGCCTCCATCTACGACCCCCAGTTCAAGGGCAACGTGGAACAGGAGATCGATTTCTCGAAACCCAACGGAGGCATTGACTTCACCCCTCAGGAATATGAGATCGTGGTCAACCGCGGCGGCGACCCCCGCTGGCTTCCATAATCCCTGCAGTGGAGAGCAACGATATTAACCATTCACCATGTTATAACCAACAATCCACACGATGAATCAGTTCAAATTATTCAAGATATGTCTGGTGCTGCTGATGACTGTCATAGCCATCCCTGCCTTAGCCCAGAACAAGACTGTGAAAGGCACCGTGGTAGATGGGGACAACCTACCCATCATTGGTGCCACGGTGGCCGTGGACGGCAACAGCAAGATAGCCACCATCACCGACCTTGACGGCCACTTCACCCTTGAGGTGCCCGCTGGCAAGAAACTCAAGATCACCTACATCGGTTACCAGACCCAGGTGGTCAGCAATCTGGACAATCCCACCATCACCCTGGAGGAAGAAGAGAATGCCCTCGACGATGTCGTTGTAGTAGGCTACGGTGCCCTGAAACAGAAGAATGTGACGGGAGCTGTCGAAGTCATCAATCCCGAGGAGCTGAAAGACCTCTCGGTGAGCTCACTCTCCGAGGCCCTCATCGGCCTTTCGCCCTCGTTGCACGTCACGATGCCCTCGACAGGTCGTCCGGGTGAGAATGCCACCATCACCATCCGTGCCGCCAGCGACGCTGTCGCCCTGCTGCCGAAGACCGACATGAACGGTGCCGCCGCCGGTGCCAACATCGACCCACGACCACTCTACGTCATCGATGATTTCGTCTATCAGGATGGCGACAAGGGTGAGGAAGAGTTCAACAACCTCGATGTCGATGAGGTGGAGAGCATCACCATCCTAAAAGATGCCGCTGCCGCCATCTATGGTGCCTACGGAGCCTACGGTGTCATCCTCGTGAAGACCAAGCGCGGTCAGGCTGGCAAGCCCCGCATCTCCTACCAGACACAGTTGGGTTACGTGGATGCTGTGAAACATGCCGAGATGCTTGACGGCTACAACTACGGCCGCATCTACAATGCCGCCAAGGCCGCACAGGTGCTTCAGGACAACAAGACCCCCGACCGCCTGATTGACTTCTTCCAGGCCGATGAGTTGGAGCAGATGAAAAGCACCAACTACGACCTTCTGGACAAATACTGGAGCAGCTCGCTCTCACAGCGCCACTCCATCAACGTCAACGGCGGCAATGAGAAAGCCACCTATTTCGCCGGCGTCACCTACCAGACGCAGGACGGAAATATCGGCAAGCTCGACTACAACCGCTGGAACTACCGTGCCGGCATCACCGCCAACATCAACAAGTATGTGAAAGCCACACTCTCCGTCAGTGGTGATGACTCCCACAAGAACATGCACCAGACCTCCAACTCAGGAGGCGGCAACCAAGAGGACTACCTTTATATGATGAAGAACCCCTCTTACGTGCCCGATGAGATCAACGGTTATCCCATCTACCACTCCGGCATGGAGAACAACCCTTCCTTCCAGAACTACTACAACTACAAGTCGCTCTACGACTCGCAGAACAACCGTGAGCAGCGCACCAACTCCATGTCCATCCAAGGTTCATTGGAGGCCGATTTCGGTTTCATCAAGTTACTCAAGGGTCTGCGTGCCCGTGTCACTTACTCGCGCAATGTGGGCAACAGCCACGACAACCGCATCCAAATGGAGAACACGGTCTATCGTGTGAAGAACCGAGGCGGTTCGGGACACCACCTCTACGTCACCGATCCCAACGCCATCATCAACAACATCGCCGACGATCCCCTCGACCCCCTGAGCATCTATGATGAGGTATCGCTGGAAGGATTCCGCTACACCTCTTTCGACAACCTCGAGGAGCGCATCCTCAACAGTGGCCAGGCATCGAGGATTGTCAACAACATGAGCCGCAACAGCAGCTACCAGCTCAACTTCATGCTCATCTACGGACGGAAGTTCGGCAACCACGACATCAGCGGCACCTTCTCCATCGAGCGCGGCGAGAATGAGAGCAGCTGGATGAATACCGAGGCCACCCACCCGCTTCCCTTCACCGACGGCACTTCCAACTCGATGGCCGATGACTCACAGATGACCCCGACCTGGGGAAAGAGCGATGGCGGCAACCTCGCCTACATCGGACGTTTCAACTATGCCTACGCCGACCGCTACCTCTTTGAGTTCCTAATCCGTTCGCAAGCTTCCGCCGCCAAATTTGCCCCTGAGAACTACTGGGGTGCCTTCCCCTCCTTCTCCGCCGGATGGGTGGTCAGCGAGGAGAAATGGTTCCCGAAAGAGAAATGGAAGATTGACTTCCTCAAACTCCGCGCGTCGTTCGGTATCATGGGCCGTGACAACGTGGATGCCTGGCGCTGGCTGCAGCTCTACTCTTACAACCCCAACCGTGGCACCATCTTCGGCATCGACATCACCAAAGAGTCGGCACGCGCTTTCCAGTTGCCAGAGAAGAGCGGCACCAACCGCGACCTGCACTGGGACAAGAACATCAAAACCAATGTGGGTATCGATGTCCGCGCCCTCGACGGCAGACTGAGTGTCTCGCTCGACGGCTACTACGACCGCAACCGCGAGATGTTCGCACTGCCCAACGCCAACTACATGCCCGGTACCGCAGGCACTTACCCCGCTCCTGAAAACTTCTCCGAGATGGACCTGTGGGGCATAGAGGCCATCGTAGGATGGCGGCAACGCTTCAACAAGGACATGTATCTCTCTGCCCGCCTCGGATTCAGCATTGATGACAACAAAGTGAAGAAGTACTACTGGGATGTCAACCCCAAACTCAATTCCGTTGTATATGGCGAGCGCAGCGACCGCGGTCTCTGGGGCCTCTCCTGCATGGGCATGTTCCGCAGCTACCAGCAGATTGAGGAGTATTTCCAGAAATACCACATCACCAACTACCTCGGCCTGTCGCAGAGCCAGGTGCATCCAGGCATGCTGATTTATGAGGACGTACGCGGACCGAAGGACGATAACGGCAACTGGACCGGTCCCGACGGCATCATCAACGAGAGCGAGGATATCGTTCAGATCTCAAAACGCCAGAGCAACCCCTATCGCTCCAACCTCAACCTGACCTTCGTGTGGAAATCGTTGTCACTCAATGCCACCTTCCAAGGCGAATGGGGAGCCTACCGCATGATGCCAGGAATGTATCAGGAGTCGTTCGGCTCGTTGGAAACCACCAACGTCTCTGTGATGTGGAACGACATGTTTATCTACGAGGACGTGCTCGATGCACAAGGCAGTGTGATCGCCTCAGCCAATCCCAACGGCCGTTGGCCCAATTTCGGATTCACCTCGGGCAATGTCAACTCCAGGACATCCACCTACTGGCGCATGTCGGCAGCAGAAATCCTGCTCCGCAATATCTCGCTCGCCTACACCCTGCCCAAGAACTGGGTGAAGAGCATCGGTCTGAGCACCATCCGCCTCAATGTGACGGTACAGAACGCCTTCAGCCTCTACAACGCTTGTCCCGGTGGCTACTGGAACACTTTCGCCGGCACCTACGGCAGCTATCCTGTGACCCGCAAGATCACCATGGGTGTGAACGTGACATTCTGATGAGCTATGCAACATAGAAAAAGAACCATAAAAATCATGAAGACAATGACAACCAAGATATACAAATGGGTCTGCGGATGCATCTTGTGCTGCGGCATCGCCATGTCGTTCAGTTCCTGCTCCGACGATTTCCTCGCAGAGAAACGCCCCTACGGACAATTTGGCGAGAACGATATCTACAACGACTGGGAGTCGGTGAAACTGCGTCTCAACTACATCTACCAAGGTTCGCTGCCCGCCTTCCGCGACTACAATGCCAGCGGCGGCAACCAAGGCGGCAACTCCACCGCCACCAACGGTCCCGCCGACCAGTGGCCTGTCGGATTCCCCGATTTCCTCTCCACCAATGCCGATGAGTTTGCTGGCTACGGCAGCAACGGCTA
>CAMZHP010000054.1 GCA_947306845.1 uncultured Prevotellaceae bacterium | reverse complement strand
TCGGTAGCAATACAGTAGCGGTCGTAGTCGCGTTTGAAATTGTTGATGTCTTTCAGCAGCAGGGTGCTGCAGAGGATATAGTCAAGAGCCACGATGTTGTCGGGATTGCTGTCAAGAAGTTCCATCATCACCATGTGCAGATTGTCGCTGAGGCGTATGGTGTCGGCCTTGTTGACGAATTGTTTCTTTTCAATGAAGTAGTGCCATGCCTTGGGCTCGTGGGTTTTGACGAGGTCGGCCCATTTCCTATATACCCATGTCTGCTGCAGGATGCCAATGTATTTGTTGGCGGCCAGTGAGTCGCCGCTCACCATGTTGCATTCGGCCAGGCGGCGTATCATACGCACGTTGCGGTTGTCGGGTGCGAACACGTTGGTCATCATGGCGGCACGCTCAGTGAGGGTCATGTCGCCAAGTGCCCAGTAGAGTTCGTTCATGTTGTTGATGATGAGCTTCGGTGTATTGGGTCCGATGGTATAGAACGTGCCGAGTTGGTTGGGGTGGAATTGCAACAGATGGTCGGGCAGTTCCCCTTTCTGGGCTTTTACGAGGTTGTAGAAGAACAGTTGCACCTCGTTGGGGTGCTCCTCACCATCTACCAATTGCTCCACCTTTGGCCAGTTGCCGAAATAGTATTCGTTGTCGATGGCCAAGGTCTTTTCCAGTTCGAAATTGGGCATGGTCAGCCGTCCTATACCTGGATAGGTGAGGTTGTCTGTGGTGGTGAGCAGATAGCTGCGGTTGGTGGTGGTGATGGCGATAGCTATCATGCCCAATGCGAAAAGGTATCCCCACCAGCTCACCTTGACTTTCTTCACCCCATCGTGGATGATAACGAGCAAAGTATAGATGATCCAACCATAGCCGGCAGCGGTGTAAGCCATAAGTCCCAGACAGATGCCGAAGGCCACTCTGATGATGGGAGGCATACGCTTGGAAGTGAGGGCATAGACAAGGAAGAGAATGGTTCCGCCGATGATGGCCATGGCTGATGACAGTCTGTGGTCGTGATGGAAAAAGAGACAGGCCTCGATGGTCATCAAGGTCATGGCCGTCCAAAATCCCCATGCCCCTTTGTGTATCAGACCGAAAGCCCTGCGCAACAGGTCGCCCATCACGAGCAGAGTGAATGTAAGGATTGCGGCACCTATATAACGGTAGTAAAAGAATTGTGTGAGGAAGTCGCCCGCCATGCAGGCAGCCCAACCTGGTTTCCTGAAATAAGTGACGAGATAGTCACTGGAGAGCAAGAACAATTGGTTCTGCTCTTGGTAGAAGAAATGGTAGGAATAGAACAATTGGAAGAATATCCAACATGCCATGCCCCACAGCATGATGAGGCCTATCTCTCTTATTCTTGGTTTGATGACACTCATGACGTCTCGTTGACGGTGTCTATATGATTACATGGCTCTCAGTGCGCGGATGATGCCTGCTTCGAGCGCTTTCTCGTAGCTGCGGAATTTGGGCGTTTCTCCCATGGCACCGTCGCGCAGACGGTAGATGCGGGCATAATATTTTCCCACCTTGCCAAGGAAATACTCTCTGTCGACGAGAACATCGAAGCGCTTTTTTTCACGAAGCCATTGTTGGGCAAGAGCCAGGGTAGGGGCAGCATAAACCTTGTGACGTGGATCTGCGTCATGGTTGGGGCTATTCCAGCAACAATCCTTGCCGTCTTCTGGTTGCTCGATGAGCTGACCTTGGGGGTCGTAATGGGCTGGGGTGGGTTCATTGAACCTGCGTTTGCGCAAGAGTTTTGCTGTCTCAATCGACGCTATCTTCATGATTGCCATAGGGAATGTGGGTTGTAGATGAGGGAATGTTGTTGAAAGCTGGTGCTCCTCCATTATCAGGAGTGGAACTAAGCTCTGATGTCTTTGTCTTCTGAGATAGAAGATCCGACTGGTCCGACATGTCTGATGGGTCCGACAAGTTTTTTTGTTGGTTTTTCTTGTCTAACCGTTTCAGGAAGCGGCGGATGTCGGTTTTGAGTTTCTGATATTGTGGAGAACGAATGTAGCCATTGTTCTTTTTCAGCATCGAAGCGAGATTCTCAACGCTGTGTTGATAGCTCGACAGCTCATTGCGCATCTGAGTGTTGTGTACCGCCTTGTTGTGGATTTCTGTTTCACGCTCCCTGCGCAGACGCTCGCAGACCTTGTTGAGCATCGGTGTCACCACATTGTCGTTGAGATGGTGCCCCTGAATGAATAAATAAGTGGTGTCGGGGGTAACACCGAGTTTCTTCAATTCATCTTTCAGTTGCAGATAAGACTCTTTGGCATCGGGATTGTTTTTCTGAAGCTGAACGACCTTCCTGCCCACCTTATGGCGCACATTGGCGATGCCGTTGTAGGCATTGGGTATGGTGAAATGCCCTGTCTCTATCACCTTGCAGAAATCGGAGATGCTGAACTCACCATAATTGGGCCTGCGGTAATACCAGATGCTCCATACGAAGAGTGGAAATATGGCCTGGGAATAAAGTCGCAGGTATTCCTCGAAGTCAAAAATCTGGTGGTCGTTGAGTGTCGCCATCACACAGACATCGTGCAGCGAGGGAGCGTAGCACTGGAAATTCTCTATCGCGTAAACGTAGGTGTGGAAAACGTATGGGTTGGAGATGACTTTCTTGGAAGTTTCTGTAACTCCCTGCATCAGATAGTCGTAGTCGGCATCCACACAGGCAATCATCGACTCTCCTACTTGATTGCTGATGAGGTTCATGAGCACTTGCTTCTTTCCTTTGGAGAGATTGATTTTTGAGGGAAGCATCACCTCGAAATAACGCTTGTCATTTTCAAATTCACTGAGCACCATGCGCCAGAAATACACGTCATCGTAGCTTTCCACGTATGCCACAATGCGTTTCCTTGCCGCCTTTGCCCTTAACTTGTTGGCAGCATTGAAATAGTCGGAATTGATGTATTCTCTCAGGCGCTTCGCCATCTGGCTCAACGATAAGGTGTGTGATCAATAACTGTCCGTGATGTCCGAAACCTCGGTGACGCTGTCCACCCATCCGTTCATCACAACGGCGGGGGAATGGGTGGTGAGGATAATCTGAACGTTGGGGTTCATCTCCAGGACGATATCAATGAGCCGTTTCTGCCACTCGACATGAAGGCTCACCTCGGGCTCGTCCATGAAAAGCACGCTGTGCTTGTTGTCCTGGATGAGGACGGTAAGCAGGATGGCGAGCATCTGTTTCTCACCGCTCGACAACTGGTAGGGTACTAGTGTCTCGCCTATTTGTGAGAAGAAGATCTCATTGGCCGTGCGCACGATGGTCTTGCCTGTGTCGGCGAACAACTCGTCGATGAGGTCCTGGAAACGCTTTTTCGGGGCAGAGATTTTCTGTGCCTTGGCTGCGGCATCGGGGTCACCACTCTGCAGGGCCTCAATAATGCGGTTGCCAATGTTTACCTGATAGTCGAGGTATTTGCGCTGCAACTGGAACAGCTGCCAGTCGAGTTCGGTGGCAAGGCTCATGTCCATCTTTGCTAGGGTGTCAAGATTCATCAGCGGACGGTCGAATGAGCGGATGACGTCATAGCGGATCCATTTGGCCTCTGGGGGATATACCTTGAGGCGCACCCCTTTGAGCATGTGGCTCGGATATTCGCCGCCTGCAGCAAGACCTTTCACCACTTTGTTGATAATGGTGCTCTTTCCTTGTCCGTTGGTGCCAGCAAGGATGTTGACATGCTGGTCGAGATCCCATTTGATGTGTCTCCTGCCACTCCAAAGTGAGTCAATCTCTATCTGTTCGATGTAATCTGCGTATTTTTGCATAATATGGGGTTCTAACATGGCAAAAATAAGCAAAAAAAGGCAAATATCCTATGGATTTGCTCTTTTTTTTCAATTTTGCCGATGATTGAACATATATTTCCTTCCTTGTGTGATGACAATGCCGTGATAGGATGGTTCCACAGGGGCCCCGAAGGGTGTGACCATCTTATCCAGAGTAGGGGCTGCAGGAATGTTTCTTACCGACACGGGATCGCTGAAAAAACGGTCGAGGTGTTGCAGACGCAGGTCCAGCCACTCATAGATGAATGCCAGTTCTTCCCGGAAGTCAAGTTTGAGCCCTTCGATGTCGCTGTCGCCGCTCCATCTGCGCTCCTCCCGGGTGGTGGATCCGCAGCCGCTGATGAAATCGTAACATGCCTGATATCTGCCAAAGAGATTGGCGAAGGAGAACACGTCCTTTCTCAGATTGAAATATCGGTCGGCTATACTTTGTCTGAACTGTAGATGGTTGAAGATGAATAGTTGTAATCCTATTTTTGTAGGAAGCATGGGCCAGGAATCATAACTGACATAAGGAGGATGGGGGGGCGGTTCGTGGCTGAAGCTCTGTCCCATGGTAGCGTCGAGGTCCCACACCGCGAGCGTGAGCATCTTGTTTTCCTGTTTGTCATAGACGGCCCAGTAGAGGTTCTTGCCTGCCAGATCAAATGCGTCGAGCACATTCATGAACAGGATGTAATCATAGAAAACGGGTAAGTCGATGTAGTCGGCAATTTGCTCCTTGAACTCATCCTTGCTGGCATTGACGACGAATTCGATGGCATTGTACAAAGTGCTGTAGTCGCTGGGGCATAAATCTTCGATTTTTGGGTATTTGAGCTCAAAGTCGCCCCATTCCGACAGTGTGTTGTCATAGGGTGGTGGGAGCGCTTCGAAAGTGGCGCCTTCCCATCCCACGGCTTTCCATACACCACCGTGGATTTCACCGGTCAAAGGGTCGAATTCTTTCACCTTGAGTTGTTTCTGATCAATGGGCTCACTAAGGTTGTATATGCCACTGTACTCATCGTTGAGAAATAGTTCGACTACATGTCCGCGAGATGAGGTGTGTATGTCTGAGTCATGACGGGCATAGTAGGGCTTTGTGGCGAAATCGTCCCACAGCCAGGCTGCGATATGGTTGCGCAGTCTGAACATGTCTGCTTGTCCTGCGTCGAGAATCCAGTCATCATCCTTACGCAGCGAGAAAAAGCGTCTTTTCACTTTCTCTCCTTTTTTGTTGACAAAGTTCAACTTGTAGTTGCGCTTGTGCTTGAACGGCTGGTTGGTTGTAGCGCCGCGCCATCTGATTTGGGCAAGCATTTCCTCAGGTTCGGTATCGGGTTGTTGCAGGACGACGGTACCAAGTGTGTCCTCAAGCCCAAACTCTCCGTGCAGAAAGATGATGGGCAGGTAAGTGAATTCCAAAAGGGCGCTGACCACGCTGTCGCCGATATTGGCGCTTATCGGGTATGACTTGTCTGGCAGCATGTTCTCTATCACCACGGGTGTCTCAACAGATTGACCATTCACCTCTGTATTTTCCCAATGGGCGCTGTCAGATACAGTAATGTGCAACTGACATGTTTTCCCCCATTGGTTCTGAGGAATGGTGGCCAGAAATGTGTTGGAATGGCGGTCATAGCCTGCAATCGATCCGTTAACATATATTTGTCCGGGCGCTATCTGGGCAGCAAGCATGCCTGTCAGGAGGAATATATGTCTGAGGTACATGGAAAAAGGAGCAATAGAGTGCTTACACAAAGGATTCCAAGAACTTCACGGTGCCGTTGACCGTGATTTCTTGAGCAATGGCGGGTAGTAAAACGGTCTCTCCGGCACGGAGTGATGTGGTGTGCCCTTCATCGTCGGTGATGGTGCCCTCGCCGTCCACGCCGATAAGGATGACAAAACTGTCGAGGTCACTATAGTCGATGGTCATTGGTTCATCGATGTCGTAAACCGCTGTGGTGAAAAGGGGGCACGATACTACTTGCACGCCTTCGTTCTTCCTTGCCTCATAATGGGTGCGATAGTCATCTTTCACTTGGTAATCGATGCTCTCTGCAGCCTCTTGGGTGTGGAGCTCACGGTAGTTGCCGTCCTTGTCCTTACGCTTGAAATCATAAATGCGGTAGGTGACATCACTCGTCTCCTGAATCTCTGCCACGAAGCAGCCTTTTCCGATGGAATGGATACGGCCGGCGGGGATGAAGAACACGTCGCCCTCTGATACCATATAGTGAGCAAGGGCATCACAGATGGTCCCGTCTTCCACCTTCATCTTGTATTCTTCTGCGCTGATTTTGTTTTTCAGTCCGTTGTAGAGTTGTGCTCCCTCGTCGGATCGCAATACATACCACATTTCGTTCTTGCCCCGCTCCTTGCCCAGCCTGCGGGCTGTCTTGTCATCGGGGTGTACTTGGATGGATAGATCCTGATATGCGTCTATAAACTTGACGAGAAGTGGAAACTCATTGCCGAAGCGGTGGTAGTTGTTGGTTCCGAGCAGGTCGGCTCCCATCTGAGCCACCACCTCATTGAGACTCTTGCCTTCAAATTCGCCTTCACTGACGATGGTTTCATGGCCGGGAACGCCAGATATTTCCCAACTCTCACCTACTTGATGAAGGTTGGTGGACAGGTGCTTGAAGGAAGCTATTTTCTCTCCACCCCAAAGGGTGGTTTTCAGCAGTGGTTTGAATTTTAGAAACATATTTTTGTTTTCAATTCTCCAATTTTCAATTTTCAATCTTCAATTTTCAATTTTTCTCAATTGTCTTCCCAGAAAGATCTGGTGAACAAAATAAGAACGTTAAATATCTCAAGACGTCCAAGCAACATGAGTCCTGTGCATATCCACTTGATGTATAGCGGCATGTCGCTCCAGGTCATCTCGGGTCCCAGTTCGTTGAGTGGCAGACCGACATTAGTGATGCAGCTTAGCGAGATAGTGACCGAATTGGTGATGTCGGCTCCGATAGCCATCATGAGGGCTGCTGTGCCGATGCAGGCAAGGATGTAGATGGAGAAGAAAGCCAGCAGACTATGCACCATCGAGGTGGGCATCGCCTTACCATTGATGGTTACGGGAAGGACGGCGCGGGGATGCATCATCCTGATAAACTCATTGCGGATGACCTTGATAATCATGAGTGCGCGCGAACTCTTGAAACCACCTGTGGTAGAACCTGAGCAGGCTCCGATGAACATCAGGATGCAGAGCAGCATCCACGTGATATGGGGCCATGTTCCCACATGGTCGCAGAAAATGCCAGTGGTGGTCATCATCGAGACGACATGGAAGGCCGACTTGCGGAATCCCTCTTCTAAGCCGTAGCCTCGGCTCAACATCAGGATGGCAGTGATAAACAGAGTGGAGGCCAAGACCATCAGGGTATAGAATCTCCATTCCTCGTTGTGGATAAACTCGCTCCATTTGCTCCTCTCACTGCGTTTGAACTCACGCCAACTGTTCAGCTTTCTCATGGCGATGATCATGAAAAGCATAGAGAAATTGATGCCCGAAAGGTATTGGAAGATGAGCGAGATATATTCAATGGAGGCAGAATTGAAATGGGCAATGCTATTGTTATGTATGGAGAATCCGCCTGTAGCAGTGGTGGTCATGGCGTAATTAATGGCACTAAACCCGTCCATGCCAGCTGTCCAATAGAAGAAGCCGCAGCCTACGGTCAGGATAATATACACCCACCAAACACGCATTGCAGTAGCGCTTAGACGGGGATGCATTTTGGAACGGATGGGGCCTGTGGCTTCTGCAGAGAACACTTTCATTGTGTTGCCTACCATGGAAGGCAGGATGGCAATGGTGAAGAATACAATACCCAGGCCGCCGATCCATTGTGAGAGAGACCGCCAGAACAGCATGGCATGATGGGCATCGAGCTCAGATTCCACATCGTTGATCATCGAGGCTCCCGTGGTGGTGAACCCTGACATGGTCTCAAAGAAAGCGTTGGTGGTGATGGTACTCAGGCCTGCTATGTCGTAAAACTTGGCTGATCCGAAAAAACCGCCGAAGAGGTAGGGGAGCGACCCGAAAATGCTGAAAGTGATCCAGGTGAGTGTCACTACCACATAGGCGTCACGTCGGCTCATGGTTGTGGGGGCTGCCTTGCCCATACGAAGGAGTCCCATCCCCGCTGTTGCTGTGATGACAAGAGAGAAGAAAAAGGGCAGAAATTCCTTGTTGTGATAGCAGAGGGCCACTATCATGCACAGGACCATGAATGCTGCCTCAAGCAGCAGCAGCGATCCAATGACTTTGGATATGAGTTGCTTGTTGAGCATCAGTTGGTGAAGAACTTTTCTATCTTTTTCAAATCCATCTCATGGCAGATGACTACCACACAGTCGCCAGCTTCAATTTGGGTGCCACCCGATACCAGCATGCCCTCGTTGCCCCTTACCAGGCCACCGATGGTACATCCCCGGGGGAGTCCAAGCTCGAAGACCTTCTTGCGGGTCACCTTCGAGCCACGTTGGGCCACAAACTCTGCCACATCGGCATTGATGGAGGCCAGATAACCGATGTTGCGCACATCGGCGGCAAGCATCATCTGATAAATGCAACTGGCCACGAGTGTCTTCTTATTGATGATGGTACCGATGTCGAGACTTTCCGCCATGCTCAGGTAGTTGGGATTTTCAATCATGGCGATGGTCTTTCTCACACCGAGCTTCTTTGCCGTCATGCAGGCGAGGATGTTCACCTCGTCATTGCCTGTCAGGGCAACGAATCCTTGTGTGTTCTTGATATTCTCTTCCTTCAGCAGGTTGACATCGCGCGCATCACCGTGGATAATCATCGCATTGGCTTCCAGCTCCTCATGGAGTTGCTCGCAGCGGTGCTCGTCTATCTCGATGATCTTGGTGTTGATGAATGAGGGCATCTCGTTGGCGGCACGGATGGCGGTCTTGCCTCCTCCCATGATGATAACGTTTCTCACATCTGCATAATGCTCCTTGCCTACGATCTTGCGGATGTAGGAAATTGTGCTTACCGTAGTCATGAAGTAGACGATGTCGTAGAGTTGCAGTTGGTCGTCACCGCCCGGTATGATGGTGTCCTGGCCTCGCTTGATGGCTACCACATGATAGGGGTCTTGGGGACCGCAGAGCAGTCGGAGAGGTTGATTGAGAATCTCACACGACTCTCGCAACTTGATGCCGAGCATGACGAGAGACCCGCCATGCACATCCCACCGCTGGCGCACCCAACTGAGCTTGAGGCCCTTGATGATGTTGTCGGATGCCAGCTTCTCTGGATAGATGACTGTATCGACCCCCATGTTGCGGATGATATTGATGTTGTCTTCATCGATATACTCCTGGCTGTCAATCTGCGCCACTGTTTTCTTGGCTCCCATGGCGTGTGCCATCACACAGCTGGTTATGTTCACGTTCTCGTCAGGAGTGACAGCTATGAAAATGTCCGCCTTGTCGGCTTCCGCGTTTCTGAGCGCTTTCACGCTGGTGGGCGCGCCGGTGAGTGTCATCAGGTCGTATTCGCTGCTGATGACATCCAGCTTGTCTGCACTGGTGTCGATGAGCACGATGTCCTGGTTGCTGCGGGAGAGAAGTCCTGCCAGGTGAGAGCCTATGGCGGAGGCACCTGCGATGATGATTTTCATAGGCTGAGGATGGTTTGTTTGATGGATTCAGTGTCGAGCCCGGTAAGTCGCTGTAGCTCGGCCACGGTGCCGTGCTCGATAAACTGGTCGGGAAGTCCGATTCGTCGCAGGGTGGGGTGATGCCCATGGTCTGCCATCCATTCGGCTACAGCTGAACCGAATCCCCCGGCTACACAGCCGTCCTCAATCGTGATGATCCGGTCGAAGCGGGTGGCAACTTCGCTAAGCAAATTCTCGTCAAGAGGCTTGGCAAAGCGCATGTCGTAATGGGCTACGGAGATACCGCTGCCTTCTTTGCTGATGGATTCGATGGCGAGGGCAACATTGTTGCCGATAGGACCGAGGCTGAGCACGGCCACGTCGCTGCCGTCATGCAGCTTCCTGCCGGAGCCTACTGCAATTTCCTCCATGGGGCATCGCCAGTCAGGACATACTCCACGACCACGGGGATAGCGGATGACGAAAGTCCCCTTTCCTTCCAACTGGGCCGTGTACATCAGATGGCGCAGCTCATGCTCGTCCATCGGCGAGGCAATGGTGACGTTGGGGATGGCGCGCAGGGAGGCAATGTCAAAGGCCCCGTGATGGGTGGGACCATCTTCTCCCACCAGCCCTGCCCGGTCGAGGCAAAGCACGAGAGGCAGGTTGAGAATAGCGGCATCGTGGATGACATTGTCATAAGCGCGTTGGGCAAAAGCACTGTAGATGTTGCAGAAGGGCAACAGACCATCCTTGGCCATGCCAGCGGAGAAAGTGACAGCATGACCTTCGGCTATGCCGACATCGAAGGTGCGGTCGGGCATCTCCTTCATCATGATGTTGAGAGAGCAACCTGAAGGCATGGCTGGTGTGACACCGACAATGCGCTTGTTGGATTTAGCCAGCTCAAGCAGGGTGTGGCCGAAGACATCTTGGAACTTGGGCGGCTGCCCTGCATTATCGCTGACAATGCGCTCGCCGGTATCGACATCGAACTTCCCTGGGGCATGCCAGGCCTGTGCGTTCTTCTCGGCTGGCTCATAGCCTTTGCCCTTGATGGTGTGAAGATGGAGCATCTTCGGTCCTTTGTATTTCTTCAATTGCCTCAGCACCCTGACGATTTCCACCACATTGTGTCCGTCGAGGGGACCAAAATAACGGATGTTCATTCCCTCAAACACATTCTGCTGCTGGCTGATGGCTGACTTCAGGGCATTGGTGAAACGGATCAGGCCGTGGCGGCGCTTATCAGAAAGAAAACCTTTGCGGCGCATCCACTCGGCGATGCGATAACGTACATTGTTGTAGGTCTCGCCGGTGTTGAGACTGAGAAGGTATTGCTTCATCCCACCCACAGAGCGGTCGATGCTCATGTTGTTGTCGTTGAGGACAATAAGCATGTTGTTGGGGGTGGAGGAAACGTTGTTGAGGCCTTCGAAAGCCAAACCACCGCTCATTGCTCCGTCGCCGATGACTGCTACCACCTTGCGCTTCTTGCCCGACAACTTGGCGGCTACCGCCATGCCAAGGGCGGCAGAGATGGAGTTGGAGGCATGGCCGCAGGTGAACGTGTCGTAGGGACTCTCTGATGGTGAGGGGAAGGGGCGGAGACCATGAAACTTGCGGTTGGTGCAGAAAGACTCACGGCGGCCGGTGAGAATCTTGTGCCCGTATGCCTGATGGCCAACATCCCATACGATGCGGTCCTCAGGAGTATTGTAGACATAATGGAGGGCTACGGTGAGTTCCACCACACCGAGGCTTGACGCCAGATGGCCAGGATTGACCGATAGTTCATGGATGATGTCGTCACGCAGTTCGGCGCACAACTGTGGAAGTTCCTCTGTTTTCAGCTTGCGCAGGTCGGAGGGACTTTGTATGGTGCTAAGTATCTTGTATTTGCTGTTTTCCATTTTTTTGTGCTCTGCTGACCCTCTTCGGGAAACATCGCCTGACGGGATGCCATGCCCCGATTATTGGCGAATAATTGTACAAAGGTAGTAATTATTATTCATTTCTCACCATATTTTCAGGAAAAATCGCTAACTTTGCCCTTGCAACTTTTCATGACGTTCATACAAATCAAAATAATCATATGAGAAGATACCTTTTTTTCCTCGCTTCCTTGGCCTTGTCGGCAGGAGCGTTTGCACAGAAATCAGCCGGTGGCATATCCGCCGACATGCTCAGGCAAATCGAACAGGCACAGGTGAAAAGCCCGTCGGACAAGGCGCTGTTCAATGCCATCGCTTCCAATTCCATCGATGACTTGGCAAAAAATTTCAGCAACCAGAATGTGGTGGACAACAAGTTCAGCCATGAGACTCCGAGCCAGTCTATCCATAATCAGAAGAGCAGCGGGCGTTGCTGGATGTTCAGCGGACTTAACGTGCTGAGAGCCAACTTTGCCAAAGCCCACAAAGACACCATGTTAGTGGAATTCTCACACGACTATCTTTTCTTTTACGACCAGTTGGAAAAGGCCAATCTCATGCTTCAGGCAGTCATCGACTTGGCGAAGAAACCCATTGAGGATCAGTATGTCACCATGCTTTTCAAAAATCCCATCGGCGATGGCGGTACTTTCTGTGGCGTGGCAGACCTGGCGGAGAAATACGGACTTGTGCCAATGAGCGCACAACCTGAGACTTATTCGGCAGAGAATACATCCCGTATGTCGCGCACCATCGACTCGAAGTTGCGCGAATATGGACTGGAACTGAGAAAAATGGTGGCCGACGGAAAGAAGGCCAAGGCCATCAACGACAGAAAGACAGAAATGCTCTCCACCATTTATCATATCCTTCGTATCACTCTCGGCGAGCCTGTCAAGGAGTTCACGTATGCGTTTACCAACAAGAGTGGAAAGAAGGTCACCGAAGCCCGCAAATACACCCCGAAGGAATTTTATGAGGCTACGGTGGGTGGCCCCATCAACGGCACTTTCATCATGGCGATGAACGACCCGCGCAGACCTTATTACAAAACTTATGAGGTGGAAATGGACCGCCATACTTACGATGGCCATAACTGGAAATATGTTAACCTTCCGATGGATGATATAGAAGAAATGGCAATCGCTGCCATTAAGGACGGACAGAAACTATACTCATCATACGATGTAGGCAAGCAGATAGACCGTAAGAACGGCATTCTCGATACGGAGAATTACGATTATGCCACACTCTTTGGCACTGATTTCCCTATGGACAAGGCGCAGCGCATTATGACCTTTGAGAGCGGATCTACCCATGCCATGACTCTCACGGCTGTTGACCTTGATGCGGAAGGAAAAGCTATCAAGTGGAAGGTGGAGAACAGTTGGGGAGCATCTTCGGGACAGAATGGCTGCCTCATCATGACCGACCGCTGGTTTAGGGAATACACCTACCGTCTGGTGGTGGACAAGAAATATGTGCCAGAGAAAATTCTGGAGGCCGAGAAGCAAAAACCACTTCTTGTGATGCCCGATGATCCTCTTTTCCAGGAGGATAAGTAATTCAATTGTTTGTTGATGTCTATTCCTATGACTTCCAAAAAGGCATTTTGGTGGCTACTGCTCATCTGCATTTTCACAGTGATTCCTTTCCTGGGACTTTGTGAGTACAATACCAAGGGTGAGCCGAGAGAGAGCATTGTGAGCTATACGATGATTGAATCGGGCAATTGGATCCTGCCCAGAAATAGTGTGGGCGAGATGGCCTATAAGCCCCCGTTCTTCTATTGGTGTGTGGCGGCCGTGAGCGAGGTTTGCGGTGGCGTGACAGAGTTTACCTCCCGTGTGCCTTCAGCAGTGGCGTATATCATTCTCACCATAGCTGTTTTCCTGTTCTACCAGCGACGGCGCGATGCTCGGACTGGCTTTGTGGCCGCCTTGGTGGTTTTTACCTCTTGGGAATTCCACCGTCAGGGAGGAAACTGCCGTGTGGACATGTTGCTCACCTTGTTCACCGTGATGGCGATGTTCCTACTCTACCGATGGTGGGAGAGAGGCATGAAGGGCATTCCTTGGTGGGCTATCCTGATGATGAGCTTGGGTACGCTGACCAAAGGACCCGTAGGAACACTCATACCATGTCTTGTCATCGGTGTGTTCCTTCTTTGCAGACGTGTAAATTTCTTCCGTGCCTTTCTCACGCTTTTTGGATTCGGTTTGCTCTCCCTCTTCCTACCTGCACTGTGGTATTATGCGGCATGGCAACAAGGCGGACAGGAATTTCTTGACCTGATGCTGGAGGAGAATGTGGGGCGCATGACGCAGACCATGAGCTATGAGTCGTGCGTGCATCCTTGGCATTATTATTTGAAGACTTTGCCTGCTTGTTATTTGCCATGGACCGTTCTGGTGGTGATGATGCTCTTTGTGGTCAATT
>CAMZHP010000053.1 GCA_947306845.1 uncultured Prevotellaceae bacterium | reverse complement strand
AAAGACTCTCTACGACCTGCTCATGGACATCTATGCTGAGTATGGCTTCTCAAGGGAGTTCACCATCAACGTGGTGCGTCCTGGCAAGACAGGTGCTGACGAGATCAAGCAGATGATGACCGACTTCCGCAACAATCCGCCAACAGAACTGGGTGGTGCCAAGATTGTGCTCTGGAAGGATTTCCAGACCCTGGAGGCAAAGGATGCCGAGGGCAACGTGACCAAACTGGAGATGCCCGACACATCGAATGTGCTGCAGTGGTTCTGCGATGATGGCACCAAGGTCAGCGTCCGTCCGTCAGGAACAGAGCCGAAGATCAAGTTCTATATCGAGGTGAAAGACCCGACCTTCAAGTGCGCCGGATGCTACGAGCGCTGCATGGCTGCCGCCGAGGAGCGTATCGCAGACATCAAGAAGGGTCTGAAACTTGATTGATTTTGACTCCTAGATTACAATTAAAAAGCCTCCCTGATGGGAGGCTTTTTGCTATTCTCTCTTTTCTCGCTCCTTGATGATGCCATGCCGATAGGCATAGAGGAGTTTTTCCAAATCGCATATCTGGCGGCGGATGTCAGCACCCTTGTCGGTGTCGGCCACGCGCATGCGGTGGGTGGACATCTCCACAATCTGGGTGGTGCCCAGGATGTCTGTTCCGCGGAGGATGGCGTCTCGGGAAGAGGTGAAAGGCTCATGCTGCACCAGTTCAAAACCACGACTGTGATACACCAAGGTGTAACCGGCAATACCAGTCTCCTTGTGATAGGCTTCTGAGAATCCTCCGTCGATGACCATCAGCTTGCCTTCTGCCTTGATAGGGTTCTCGCCTGTCTTCACATGGACGGGGACATGCCCGTTGATAATGTGGCGGTTGTCGCCTTCCACACCAAACGCGTCCAGGATGCGGTCGCAGATCTCAGCATTGTCGCGCAATTTGAAATAATAGCCTTTCTCTTCCTTGTGCGTCTCCTTCTCCTTCAGGAAATAACGCTCAAAAGTGGCCATTTTAGCCTTGTCAAACAACGGGGAGTCCTTGCCGCACCACAGATAGAGGAAGTAGTCGATGGCGAAATCCTTCTCTTTGGGGTCGGTGTCGCTTTGGAAGGCAGCGCGGATAATCATTCCGATGTTGTGGAGCAGGTCCATGCCTTTGTATTTTCTGCCGTCATAGAGTTCCACTTCCTTCAGCGAACCGTCCTCGTTGAGAGGTACGGAGGCATGGAAGAGCAGGTTGTTGTTGAAGATGGCATACATACACCCGTGTTGAAGCAGGAGCCTGATATGACGGTGGAGCTTCTCACTCATCGTGAATGAACGGCGGAGGCGATCGATCAGGGTGCGTTCCTCCTGAGTCAACTCATTGGGAGAAAGCGGGTTGACTGTTGGAAAGCTATTGCTGGTCAGCTGATATTCCTTGCCGTCTATCATGACGGTTCCCTTGTCATAATCTACAAAACTGAGGACGGCACGGTTGTTCATGTTCCACTCGGGATGCTTGGCGGCCATCTGAGCTTCCAGTTTGAACTGTATGACCGAGATAGCTTTGTGCATGCGTGCAGTGAGATGGCGGGTCTTCTCATCCATATTGTCGTCATCACCCAACAAACGGGGTAGGAATTCCTCGCAGGGATCGTCGCTGTAGGTGTCGAGGGCGAAGGTGGCCAGGGGGATGAGGTTGATGCCATAGCCCTCCTCAAGTGTGGCCAGATTGGCATAGCGCAGGGACAGACGGATCACATTGCAGATGCACGTCTCATTGCCGGCACAGGCTCCCATCCAAAGAATGTCGTGATTGCCCCACTGGATGTCCCAGTTGTGGTAGCTGGCCATTGTATCCAAGATGAGATGGGCACCGGAACCACGGTCGTAGATGTCGCCGAGGATATGCAGCTGGTCAACGGCAAGGCGGTGTATCACGTTCGACAGGGCTGTGATGAA
The DNA here is from genome assembly GCA_947306845.1 of uncultured Prevotellaceae bacterium. The sequence goes on along the minus strand of CAMZHP010000053.1, from coordinate 12,026 downwards.
GTCATCGGCGCTGCCTGTAGAAATGATGGTATCGATGATGGCGCTCACATAAGCCGTCTTGTCCACATCCTCTGTACGTTCATGAAGCAGTTCCTGAATGATGTAGCTGAATTCGGGTGGAAGATTCTTGCGCACCTTTGAGCGGGTGTATTTGCTCGACACCTCACGGCATACCTTCACCAGGTGGTGGATGGTGATGTGATACCAGTCGTTGATGTCCTCTTCTTTCTCTTTCACCAGCTCGAGTTTCTCACGGGGATAGTAGATGAGGGTGCAGAGATCCTTCTTCTCCGACTCCCTGATCTGGTTGCCAAATATCTCATTGACCTTGCGCTTGATGTTGCCGGAGGCATTCTTGAGTACATGCTGGAAAGCTTCGAATTCTCCATGAATGTCAGCCAGAAAATGCTCCGTGCCTTTGGGGAGGTTGAGAATGGCCTGTAGGTTGATAATCTCTGTGCTGGCTTCTGCGATGGTGGGGAAGGAATGTGATAACAATTCCAGGTATCGCATGTCCTGGATGGTGTCTTGAGTCTTGGATGTCATTGTATTGGGTCTTTCATGAGTTGGGTGCGGATGTGGGCTGTGCCTCGGTCATCAAGAGCGGGCACAGGCATGAAGCCTTCGTCGAGATAGGCTGTTTCAGACAGCACCTGACTGATGCGGCATGCAAAAGGATATATGCCCAGGGAATGGAGGGCTTTTGAGAGCCGCTCCTCGTCAATGTCTTCATAGCGGTAGGTTTCATAGAGGTCGCACAGCTGGCGGAGGGTCAGGGTGTGGGTGCGGAGCATATGGCGTACGTTGAGGAGCATGTGGCACACTTTCTTTACCAATGGGTCGGCCTCTCGCAGTTTCCGGGAGTAGCGAAACGAAAAGAATCCTGTCTGAAGAAGGCGGCCGCTCTCCAGCATGTCCTTGTTCTTGGCCGTGTGGAACGGAAAAACATCCGTTTCCTCGGCTCGGTGGGCAGAAATGGACAACTGAGCTTTGCTGATGCCTTCAGTCAAATGACCGGAGACACCTTGCTCGGCGCCAAACAGATAGATGTCGCGCCATTGCAGGGGAGTGATTTTCCTCAGATTGAGAATGTCCTCAGAGCATAGTGGCTGCCGTTCCTCTGATCCAGCCATGCAGAGATGGAGCAGTGCGCTGACTGCCTCGCGTTCTTGCTGGTGAAGGCGCTGTGTCTTATCGCTGGCCAGGACCTTGTTGTAGATACGCTGTATATGAGCGGCAAAGCTGTCAATGTCTATGTATTCACCCGATGTGGGGTCATCGATGATTTCCACACGGTCATTGAGTCGTTCCGAACGGATGAATTCCGCCTCCTTTTTATCTGTGGTGACAATGCAGGTGGCCTTCCGCGTCATAGCTTTCTGATAGGTGAGCAGTCGCCATGTGCGCATTCCATATTGCTCGTCGATGAAGTTGGGCGACATGCCGCCATCAGGACTGAAGACAACAGGAAAATTGCGCTGAACAGACCATCTCGCGATACGTGAGGCAAGATAACTGTAACTGCCATGGATATGTACGATGTCGGGCATGAGGTCATAAAGCAGGCGAAGGTATCTTCTCTGCAGCGACATCAGATTGGCAAAACCGTGTTTGCCGTAATCTGACTTCCCCGAGCCGATGCAGTGCGTGGCAAAAGAACCTGCTTGCAGCGTCGGGGGTGTCAGCGTGACCAAATGAACGTTCACATCCTCTGACATTTTGCTGAGAAAAAGTTCCATAAAGGAATTGTTCTCAGTACCAACGGGCAGGTGGGGAATAAAAAAAAGAACCTTGATTTCCATTCTGAATGCAAATATATAACATTTTTCCTAAATAAATGAGCTGAAGAAAGAAATTTTGTGTATTTTTGTCCGTGTATGAAAATGGAGAACAATCAACCGTCTGCAGCGGCCAAGATGAACATTCTTGACTTGCTGAAAAACATCATGCCTTTTGTCTTGCCTTACCGTTGGCTCATTGGCATCACACTGGCGTTGACACTAGTAGGTTCACTCATGGCTCAGGTGAATGCTGTCGTTCTGGACAAGGCTGTCGACAGCATCAACGCGCTGATTCAGCAGCCTCAATTCTCATGGGGCAGCGCAGCTCGCATCCTGACCACCATCAGCATCATTCTATTAGGAAAGGAGGTGATAGCGGCGCTGGTCACTTTCTTCCAACGCTATTATGGTGAGCGCATGCGCATTTTGGTGAGCCGCGATTTGTCGCTGAGTGTCGTTAAGAGAATGCTCTCTTTCCGCATGGCGTTCTTTACTGCTGAAGGAAATGAGACAGGCAAACTTCAGTCACGGATCGACAGGGGCATCATGAGCCTGAGCAACACCGTCAACAATTTCTTTATCGAGATCTTGCCACTTTTCACCAGTGCCATCTTGGCGCTTGCCCTGATGTTCATGGCCAATGTGTATGTGGGATTGGTGGCCTTATGCATCGTGCCTATCTACTTTTATGTCACCTATATTCAGGCCAAACGGATGAAGGGAGGCAGACGGGGCATCTTCGGAGGGCACCAGGCGGTCAGCCAGAGCATCCTCAACATCCTGGAGAGTATCACGGTCATCAAGTCGTTCAACAGAGAGAACATTGAAGCCAAGCGCCAGGCGGAGATTCAGCGGACGATGACCGACTTACAACTCAGCACGCGCAAGCAGAGTTATATGTTCAACGGACTGAAAAGTTTCCTTGAGCAGATTGGCACCGTGCTCATCATCATTCTGACGGCCTACCTCGTGCTCATCGACTACCCGGGCATGACCATCGGAAAAATCATGTATCATGTGATGCTCTTTGCCAATGTGAGTGCTCCGATTCGTCAGTTGCACCGCATTTATGATGACATGAATGATGCGCTGATCTATGCGGAGGGATTCTTTGGCATCCTCAAGGCCGACCATGAGGTAGAGGATACTGGAAAGCATCGTCCATCACAGGTGAAGGGCGACTTTGAGCTCTCTGGGGTGGACTTTACCTACAGCAACGGCACCAAGGCTCTCCACAATGTGTCCATGCGTATAGGGAGCGGAAAGATAACGGCGCTGGTGGGATTGAGCGGTGCGGGCAAGAGCACCATTGTCAACTTGCTCGATAAGTTCTATCATCCCGATTGCGGCAGCATCAAGCTTGATGGGGTGGATCTGAGCGACTGGGATACACAGTGGCTGCGCGACCATGTGGGTTTGGTATTGCAGAAAAACCACATCTTTGACGGAACCATTGAGGAGAACATCAAATACGGCAAGCCAGATGCCACACATGAGGAGGTGGTGGAGGCGGCAAGGCAAGCCTATATCTACGACCAAATCATGCAGTTGCCCAACGGATTCCAGACACAGGCCCTGCAACTGAGCGGAGGGCAGCAACAGCGCATTGCCATCGCAAGAATGTTTATCAAGAATCCGCCGATTATTTTCCTGGATGAGCCGACTGCCAGCCTTGATGCCATCGCTACGGAACAGATCAAGGCGAGCATCGACGCCATCAAGGCGGGGCGCACGGTCATCATCATTTCTCACAACATCGGTCAAATCATCGATGCAGACCAAGTATATGTCTTGCAGGAAGGACGTGTCGTGCAAAACGGCACGCCCAATGAGGTCTATAGCCAGGGCGGGGTTTACAAAGAAATCCTTGATGCCAGTGCCCGCAGCATGAATGTCGACAAAATAGCAGACCTCACACAGTCAAGGTGAGCTATGGGGCATTGAGTGCTAAGAGGGTCACACCTTGTGGCTGATGAAGTCGTTCTTGTCTGCATACTCATAACGCATGCGGGTAAGAACGCGGTGCCAAAGCAGGTTGATCTCAAGAGGCACGACCTTCCATGCCGAAATATGAATGTCGAACTCCTTCAGTGCTTTTCCGCCTATCAGTGAGCGAAGCACAACGGTGAGGATGAGGGCTGCCACAGCTGCTCCCAACAATATCCAGCGATGGGTGAGGCCTGCAAAGATGCCTGCTGCGAGAATCAGGAAATAGTTGAGTATCTGGGCCCAGCGGTCAAGTGCTCGGAGCATGCGAAGCCAGGCACCACCATCAAGATGCTTCCCTACCTCATGATAGTAGACTTGGCGATTTTGCCACGACTTGGAAGAAATGGCGTTCTCGGTCAGCAAAGTCTCTTCATCGGTGGCCACGGCAACCGCACCCTGACGGCCATATTTGTTCACCAGAAAGTCATATTCTCCGATGGAGAATTTCAAGTGCTCCAAAAAGCCTTGCTTGTCAAGGAACTCGCTTTTGCGGAAAGCCACATTCATGCTGTTCGTGCGGTAAGGACGGCCTTGCTGGGCCTCTCGCAGCAGGTAAAGGGCGGTGTGGAGGCGCTCAAATCGTTGGTAGGGCTTGGCTTCCTCTGAGTAGTTGACATAACCGAGCACCATGCTTTTGTCGCTGCTCATCCGATGGGCCATCGCCTCTACCCAATGGCTGTCTGATGGCTTGCAGCGTGGGTCGGTGAGGATGATCCATTCATTGTTGGCGGCTTTCACGCCCAAAGTGATGGCAAGCTTGCTCTTGCTCATATAGCGGGAACTCTCGGGGACGAAGGTATGATAGAGACGCTCGTTCTGGGAGTAACGTTTGAGCACGTTCTCTGTCTCCATGTCGGCTTTCTCGGTCACTACAATCACTTCATAGCCCGGGGCATACTCCTGGGTGAGGAAAATGGGCAGGTGCTCGTCGAGAGCCACGTGGTCGCCGTTGCTGACCAGCAATATGGTAATCGGAGGCTGCTCGGATGATGATGGCTCTTCCGTCTGGCGGAGCCTTCTGAAGAAAGGATTCAATAGGGGAGTGAGCAATGCCAGGAACAGCAGGATGGCTCCCATTACAAGGGTGAGCAGGTCGATGGTCATAGGTCTTCCGTGATATATCCGACAGGAAGCCGACGGCAGTTGTATTGCGAGGCCATGATCTCGCCGTAGGCACCGGCTGAGCGGATGGCAATCAGGTCGCCGCGGTGTGTGGTGTTGAGGTCGACGGATTTGCCAAAAACGTCCGTTGACTCACAGATGGGTCCCACGACATCATAGGTGGCCATAGGACCATCGCTGGAGATGTTTTCTATTTTGTGGAAGGCTTGGTAAAGTGCCGGACGGATGAGGTCGGTGAATCCGGCATCAACGATGACAAATTGCTTGGCCGTTCCTTGCTTCACATAGAGCGTGCGGGTGATGAGTGAACCGCACTGGGCAACAACAGCTCTGCCGAGTTCGAAATGAAGGGTCTGACCAGGCCGGAGCCTCAGCAGACGGGCATAGGTGTCGAAATAGGCCTTGAAGTCGGGGATGGACACTCGGTTGGGATGGTGGTAATCTACACCTAACCCACCACCTACGTTGATGTGCTCCACAGTGATTCTCTTGCGCTCCAATTGGCGCTGAAGGTCGTTCACACGGTTGCAGAGAGCGGCGAAATCATCCATGTTGAGGATCTGCGAGCCAATGTGAAAATGCAGACCGACAAACTTCACATGCTGCATCGAGGAGGCGGCCTCAATCACATCTTCCATGTCGTGCATGGTGATGCCAAACTTGTTCTCGGCAAGTCCGGTCGTGATGTTGGCGTGGGTATGTGCCCCCACGTCGGGGTTGATGCGGAAGGCTACTCGCGCCGTCTTCCCCATTTTCTCTGCCAACTCATTGATGACCTCCAACTCCGCCAGGCTCTCAACATTGAAGCAGAAGATATTCTTTTCCAGACCCAGCCGGATTTCCCAGTCGGCCTTGCCCACACCGGCGTACACAATCTTGCTCGCAGGGATGCCCACGGCGAGGGAAGCACGGATCTCACCACCGCTTACACAGTCGGCGCCAAAGCCCGACTGTGCGATGATGTTGAGAACTTTGGGATTGGCATTGGCCTTGATGGCATAATGCACCACAAATCCCTCATGTTTTGATGCTTCTTTCTGGATGGCACGAAGTGTGTCGCGCAACAGCTGAGTGTCGTAATAATAAAAAGGTGTCTCTATTTCTTGGAACTTGTCAGTGGGGAAATGTCCTTTCATTGATGGTTATTTGAAAAGTTTGGCACTCAGATTCTGTAAAGCGCGTTTCTTGTCTTGCTCTTTCACGAGGAACGAGATATTGTAATTGGAACCTCCGTATGAAATCATCCTTACGGGGATGTCTTTCATGGCATCGGTGGCCAAGGTCTCAAAACCGAGGTTGCTCCAGTCGAGGTCGCCGACCACACAGATGATGCACATGTGGGTGTCCACGGTCACGGTGCCATATTTCTTCAGCTCATTCACAATGGAGGTCAGGTTGCGGTCATTGTCGATGGTCACGGAGACACCTACCTCAGAGGTACACACCATGTCGATGGGGGTCTGGTAACTCTCGAATATCTCAAACACCTTGCGCAGGAAACCGGTGGCCAGCAACATGCGTGAGCTCTTGATTTTGATGGCGATGATGTTGTCCTTGGCTGCAACAGCTTTGATTTGACCACGCATGATGACATTGTCCACAATGGTGCCTTCGGCATCGGGTTGCATCGTGTTGAGAAGCCTGACGGGGATGCCGGCGTATTTTGCGGGTTGGATGCACGTCGGATGAAGGATCTTCGCTCCGAAATAGGCCAACTCGGCTGCTTCCTCAAAGTTGAGCTGACGCACGGCGTCGGTATGGTCCACAACGCGGGGGTCGTTGTTGTGCATGCCATCGATATCTGTCCATATCTGAATCTCCTCTGCGTCGATGGCGGCACCGATGAGCGAGGCGGTGTAGTCGCTGCCGCCGCGGAGCAGGTTGTCTATCTCACCGTAGGCGTTGCGACAGATGAAGCCTTGGGTGACATACACCTGATAGCCTTCGTTGTCTTTGAGGATGGCACCCAACTTCTCCTTGATGTATTGGGGATCGGGCTCGGTATTCTTGTCGGTGCGCATGAAATCAAGGGCAGACAGGAGCACGGCATTGGCTCCGCTCTCGTGCAGGTAGTTCACCATCATGTTGGTACTGATGATCTCACCTTGGGCGACAATGCTTTTCTCCTCAAAACTGGTGAACAGGTCTTTTGTGAACGAACGAAGGTAGTTGAACTCCTCTGCCAGGAACTGACGGGTTTTCTCTCGCCATTCCTCGGTGCTGTAGAGTTCTTCCACATGCTTCATGTATTTTTTCTCCAACTGGTTGATCACCTCATTGGCTCCGTCAGGATTCTTTTTGTAGAGATAGTCGGAAATCTCAATGAGGGTGTTGGTGGTGCCTGACATGGCGGACAGTACCACAAATGTGGGCTCACCGCTGCGGGTGACAAGGGTTGCCACTGACTTCATTCGCTCTGGGCTGCCGACGGATGTGCCGCCGAATTTCATTACTATCATGGTCGTTTCAATATATTTTTCTAAACTTAAACCTCAAACTAAAAACTCTTAATTCTTAATTCTTCACTCTTCACTTTCTTCACTCTTCACTTTCTTCAGTCTTTCCCGTCTTCTGTCAGGTCCATCTGACGGTACTCATGGGTGACATCAGAGAGAAGGCCATCCTTGCAGCGATAGACCTTTCCGGGAAATTCGTCGAGCAAGTGGATATTGTGAGTGGTCATCACCACAGCGGTACCGTCCTCGCTGATACGTTTGAGCAGGCTGACGATATGGCGGGCGGTTTCCATGTCAAGGTTGCCTGTGGGCTCATCGGCAATGATGATACGGGGCTTGTTGAGTATGGCGCGGGCGATGGCAATGTGTTGCTGTTCGCCGCCAGAGAGCTCATAGGGCATTTTGTCCACCTTGTCTGACATGCCCACAGCATCAAGTACGCGTGCGATACGCTCGTCACGCTCCTTGCGCTTGCGCCATCCTGTGGCCCTCAGCACAAAGTCTAGGTTCTTCCTCACAGAGCGGTCGTGGAGCAGCTGGAAATCTTGGAAAATGATGCCCATCTCCCGGCGGAGAGCCGGTACATCCTTGCGGCGGATGTCGTCGACATTGCGGCCAAGTACCTCTGCCTTCTCTGGTGAGGAATGGTCGAGCTCGCAATACATGGTCTTGAGCAATGAGCTCTTTCCTGAGCCTACCTTGCCGATGATGTAGACGAAATCACCTTCGTCCACTTGCAAATTCACGTCTTTCAGCACGACATTGTCGTCCTGCACGATATTTACTTTTTGATAATCAATCAGCATATTGATGTTCTTTTATATGGTGTGTCAGTGTTTTTTCCAATTGGGGTCATGCCGGGTGCGCAACTCTTTGGCGAGATCCTCGATGCGAAGGCCCTTGCTGGTGAGCAGAACGATGAGATGATAGAGCATGTCGGAGCCTTCATACACCAAGCGTTCATTGCTGCCGTTCGTGGCTTCAATGACCAGCTCCAAGGCTTCCTCACCAACCTTTTGGGCCATACGGTTGAGCCCATCCTTGAAAAGACTGGTGGTATAGCTGCCCTCGGGCATCTCTTCGTGGCGCTTTTCTATGAAATTCTGCAACTGGGTAAGGAAGAGCAGGGGGTTGCTCTCGTTGCTCTCTTCCCAGCACGTGTCTGTGCCTTTGTGGCAGACGGGTCCGGTGGGGTGTACCCTCACCAGAAGGGTGTCGTTGTCGCAGTCAGATTTGATGTCGACCAGCTTCAGATAGTTGCCTGAAGTCTCTCCTTTGGTCCAAAGAGTCTGACGGGTGCGGCTGAAAAAGGTCACCAGGCCGGTCGACAGGGTCTTGTCGAGGGCTTCTTGGTTCATATAGCCAAGCATGAGGACCTGACGGGTCTCTGCGTCTTGGATGATGGCGGGAACAAGGCCGCCGCATTTCTCAAAATTGATGTCCATATCGTTGGTTGTTTACATTCGGGTTTTGATGCCGTGGGCACGAAGGTAGGATTTCAGGTCGGGAATGGAGATCTCTCCGAAATGGAAGACACTGGCTGCAAGAGCTGCATCTGCCTTGCCCTTGGTGAAGGCATCCAGAAAATCTGGCATGCTCCCGGCACCGCCGCTGGCAATCACCGGGATGGGCAGCAGCTCATGCAGGGTGGCCAATGCCTCAAGAGCGAAGCCTTTTTTCACTCCGTCGTGGTTCATGCTGGTGAACAGGATTTCTCCTGCACCACGGTCTGCCACCTCGCAGGCCCAGTCGGTCAGTGTGCGGTCGGTGGGAATACGTCCACCATTGACATAGCACGTCCATACTCCATCTTTCAAACGGGCGTCGATGGCACAGACGCATACCTGTGAACCAAACCTCTTGGCAATCTCATCGATGAGTTCGGGGTGACGGAGAGCCGCACTGTTGACACTCACTTTGTCGGCACCGGCATACAGAAGCCTCTCCACGTCAGAAAGCTCGTTGACACCTCCGCCTACGGTGAAGGGTATGTTGACTTCAGCTGCCACACGTGTCACCATGTCAGTAAAAGTTTTGCGGCCTTCATGACTGGCAGTGATGTCTAAGAACACAAGTTCATCGGCACCGGCATCGCTATAAGCCTTGCCTAATTCTACCGGGTCACCAGCCTGACGCAGGTTGATGAAGTTGGTGCCCTTGACAGTCGTCCCGTCCTTGACATCCAAACAGGGGATGATCCTTTTTGCTAAACCCATGGCTGTGATAATTTGCTGATGTCTATCCTCCCCTCATAAAAGGCCTTGCCAAACACCACGGCAGGGATGCCCCGGCGTTCCAGTTCCTCGATGTCTTCATTAGAGGACACACCGCCGCTGGCAATCAGATGAAGAGTGGGGTACTCGCGCATCACGGAAGCATAGAGGTCTGTGGCGGGCCCACCAAGCATGCCGTCACGGGAGATGTCGGTGCAGAGTACGTTGCGCACCCCTTGCTCCACATAGTAGCGCAGGAAGGGGAGAAGTTGTGCCGAGGAGTCTTCTTTCCATCCGTTGATGCTCACCATCCCGTTGCGCACGTCAGCTCCAAGGATGATGCGGTCGGGACCGTATTTCCTAAGCCATTCGGTGAATAGGGCGGTGGAGGTGACGGCCACAGAACCTACTGTGACCATGGATGCTCCGCATTCAAAGGCCTCTTCGATGTCTGCATCGGTCTTCAGACCACCGCCGAAATCTACTGCGAGGTGAGTGTGGCTGGTAATTGAGCGGAGCACGTCGGAATTGACAATATGCCGTGACTTCGCTCCGTCAAGGTCCACTACATGCAGACGCTTTAGCCCCATGCGCTCAAAAGCGACGGCCACTTCTGTGGGGTCGGCGCTGTACACTGTCTTGGCGTCATAGTCTCCTTGCGTGAGCCTGACACACTGTCCGTTGATGATATCGATGGCTGGGATGAGTTCTATCATGTGAATGGAGTCAGAGGTTGGTTGTCTTTGCTGCCATTTGCAGGAAATTCCTGAGAATCACCTCACCGACACGCCCGCTCTTTTCGGGGTGGAATTGGGTGGCAAAGAAATTATCCTTGTGCATGGCTGCACTATAGGGATGAATGAAGTCGGCTGTAGCGATGGTCTGACCGCACAAAGGGACGTAGTAGCTGTGAACAAAGTACACGAAATCTCCTTCGCTGAGCCCAGCGAAAAGTGGTGTTTGGAGATGGGTGATCTCATTCCATCCCATGGCGGGAATCTTGTCTTCTTTGCTGACGGGGACAAAACGACGAACATCGGCGTCAAAAATGCCGAGACAGTCGGTGTCTCCCTCTTCAGAGTGACGGCACATGAGTTGTTGCCCGATGCAGATGCCAAGCACAGGCTGTCGGAGCGAGCGGATGATGCGGTCTAAGCCCCGGGCACGGAGATAACGCATGGCGCCGCTGGCCTCACCCTGGCCGGGAAACAGTACGCAGTCGGCTTGGCGCAGTGTCTCTGCGTCATCCGTGAGCAACGGTGTGACGCCGAGACGGCGAAGAGCACTCTCTACAGAGTAGATGTTGCCTGCATTGTATTTGACGATGGCCACTTCCATAACGGTGGGATTGAGGGTCAGCTGAATATGATGGTCTTGTTGTGATAGGTGAGGATCTTGCGCTGGATGTGCTTGGTGACGGCCCGTGAGAGAACGATCTTTTCCAAGTCACGGCCTTTCAGCACTAGGCTGTCGGGGTCTTCCTTGTGAGTGATGCGCACCACATCCTGCTCGATGATGGGACCAGCATCGAGCTCACTGGTCACATAATGGCTTGTGGCACCTATGATCTTCACCCCTCGCTCCCAGGCTTGGTGATAAGGCTTGGCACCGACAAAAGCAGGAAGGAAAGAGTGGTGGATATTGATGATGTGATGAGGATAGGCGTTGATCATGCTGTCTGAAAGAATCTGCATATAGCGGGCAAGCACGATGAAAGTCACTTTCTTCTCCTTCAGAAGTGACATCTCGGCAGCCTCCACCTCTTCTTTGTTGGAATGATCTTTTTTCACAGACCACACATAGTAGGGGATGTCGAATTGCTCTGCCACATAGCGCAGGTCCTCATGGTTGCTGATGATGCAAGGGATGTCGACTTCCCATTCACCTGACTTGTAACGGGCCAAAAGGTCGTACAGGCAATGGCTCATCTTACTGACAAAGATTGCCATCCGGGGGCGGATGTCATTGAAATAGAGGTTGAAGGTCATGTGATAGCGCTGGGCGTAAAGCGTGGAGACGTATTCCTCAATCTTGTCACGGGGAATCAAAAATTTGTCCAACTCCCATTCGATGCGCATGAAAAACACGCTGTCCTGACGGTCAACGTACTGGTCGAGATAAACAATGTTGCCTTTGTTGTCTGTGATGAACTTCGTCATTTCAGAGATGATGCCCTGCTGGTCAGGACAATGCAATAACAGTATGGCTGTAGGTCTCATCTTTTCTTTATTCTCTCAAAATCAGTGCAAAGGTAAGGCTTTTCTGCCATTTATACTCATTTTATAAAATAAAATTAGCGTTTTGAAAGAATTTTGATGTCTTTATGCATGTTTTACTCAACTTTTCTCAGATGGCACCTCGTCAATAGAGGCAGATGATTTGCAAGAGTAATGTCTACACTCCTAAACTCCTACACTCCTAAACTCCTACACTCCTACACTCCTAAACTCCTACACTCCTAAACT
>CAMZHP010000052.1 GCA_947306845.1 uncultured Prevotellaceae bacterium | reverse complement strand
GCAGCCGTCAGCACCAGTCTTCAGTACTTATCCCAAGATGTTGCTGGAGGTGCTCGACTGGCTGATAGAACAGAATGCCACTGCAGGCTCAGAATACTATCATTGCCTGGATCTCGACCATGTGGCAGCGATGGGACAGTCGTGCGGAGGTGCACAAGTATTGGGCGTTTCACACGATCCCCGCATCAAAACTTGTGTGATGTTGAACACAGGTATAGGTGACATGGAGATGATGGGATCGACCAAAGAGGCCCTGAAGAATCTGCATCAGCCGATGTTCTATATGATAGGTGGTCCCGCCGACATCGCATTTGCCAACGCACAGAAGGATTATGAGCGCATACCTGACAACATTCCCGTGGTGATGCTGAATTCCAAGGATGGTCACAGCGGCACCTATTACGAAAAACATGGGGGTAACTATGCCAAGGCCGTGGTGAAGTGGCTCGACTGGCAGCTGAAAGGCAATGTGGGACAATCTGCCCTCTTCCTTGATGATGAATACCTCAAAATGAAATTCCCTGAGTGGCAGGGAGTGCGTAAGAATTTCTAAACTTACAGAAATCAAAATGCATCACTGGGACAAGGAATCATTCCCAGTGATGCATTTGTATTATTCCCACTCTATTGTTGATGGCGGTTTTGAGGAGATGTCGTAGCAGACACGGTTGACTCCTTGCACCTTGTTGATGATCTCATTGGATACTCGGGCCATGAAATCATAAGGCAGATGGGCCCAGTCGGCGGTCATCGCATCGGTGCTGGTGACGGCACGCAGTGCCACTGGATGCTCGTAGGTACGCTCGTCTCCCATGACTCCCACACTGCGGACTGTCGAAAGCAGGATGGCACCAGCCTGCCAGATCTTGTCATATAGCACTTCCCCGTCGTCACACACATATTGAAGCATCGACTCAATATAGATGTCATCAGCCTCTTGCAGGATACGAACCTTCTCAGGTGTGATATCTCCCAAGATGCGGACGGCAAGTCCGGGACCTGGGAAAGGATGGCGCTTGATCAACCGCTCGGGCATGTTCAGCTGATAGCCCACACGTCTGACCTCGTCTTTGAACAACCATTTCAAAGGTTCGCAGAGTTGGAGGTGCATCTCCTTGGGCAGACCGCCTACATTGTGGTGACTCTTGATGACCATGCCCGTGATGCTGAGACTCTCTATGCGGTCAGGGTAAATGGTGCCCTGGGCCAACCACTTCGCATCTGTGATTTTCTTGGCCTCGGCATTGAACACTTCCACGAAGTCGCGACCAATGATCTTGCGCTTCTGCTCTGGGTCGGAAACACCTTCCAGGTCGGCGAAGAACTTCTGACTGGCATCAACGCCTATCACATTGAGGCCCAACCCCTTGTAGGCATCCATCACCTTGTTGAACTCATTCTTTCTCAACATGCCATGGTCGACGAAAATGCAGGTGAGACGATCACCTATGGCACGGTTGAGCAATACGGCGCAGACGGAGGAGTCAACACCGCCACTGAGCCCTAGAATGACGCGGTCGTCGCCCAACTGCTGTTTCAATTCTGACACGGTGGTCTCCACGAAGGATGCCGGACTCCATTCCTGTCTGCTTCCGCAGATGTTCACGACGAAGTTACGGAGCAAATCCTTGCCCTGAGTGGTATGGAAGACCTCGGGATGGAACTGCACGGCCCACAATGGATGACGGTCACTGGCATAGGCGGCATATTTGACATCAGCTGTGGAGGCAATGGCATGACAGTCGGCCGGTATGGCGGTGATGGTATCACCATGGCTCATCCATACCTGAGAGTTGGCATCGAATCCTTCAAAAAGGGGATTCTCTTTATCAAAGGACTGAAGGTTGGCCCGACCATACTCACGGGTGTTGGTGCGCTCCACTTTACCGCCTCCTTCATGGGCGATGAACTGTGCTCCATAGCAAATGCCCAAAACCGGTAAACGGCCCACAAACTGGCTGAGGTCAACACGGAATGCCTGAGGGTCGTGAACGGAGAAGGGCGAACCGCTGAGAATCACACCGATGACTGATGGGTCGTCAGCAGGAAACTTGTTGTATGGAAGTATCTCACAAAACGTGTCAAGTTCACGCACACGCCTTCCGATCAATTGCGTGGTCTGTGAACCAAAGTCAAGAATGATGATTTTTTGCATATGATATATGTTTATTTCGTCAAATAATGAGTATGTCGTTCCTATAATTGGGTAATGAACCGATTGGCGTCCTCCAAGGTTTCCAGTTTGCCGACGTCCATGAGTCGCAGGTCCTTTTTCAGATGCCCCGTGATACGAATCTTGTCACATTGTGACAGATAGAAGTCGATGATGCTGAATCTCTCTGGCCAAGGTTGCATCATCCGCAACAATGCCGGGGATATGACATGAATGCCAGAAAAAGCCAGTTTTGTGTATCTCTTCGGATCCAAATCTGGATAGGGAGAGCGCACCTCGCCTGTCCCGATATGTGTCCACCCTTTCAGAAGCATGTCATCATCAAAGAGTAGGTATCGGCTTGTCTGGCGCTCGCTGACCAAAAGTGTGGCATCCACTTTTGACGACAGCTCGTAGAGTTGACCGATATCGACGTTGCTCAAAATATCCACATTGTGAATCAGCACATGGCTGTCGGGTGAGAACAAAGATGCTGCCTTGCGCAATCCTCCGCCAGTTTCCAACAGGGCTTCCCGCTCATCTGAAAACAAAATCTCCATACCGTCACGGGGATGTGACTTCACATAGTCCACGATCTGATCTGCAAAATGGTGGATGTTGATGACAATGCGCTCAAAACCGGCATCTTGCATCTTGTCGAGCACATGGTCGAGAAGCGGTTTCTCCCCCACCCTGACCAATGCTTTTGGCATGTGGTCTGTGATGGGCTTGAGCCTCGTACCCAATCCTGCTGCAAATATCATGGCCTGTCTCATCTTGCGGGCAATATTTGGTTGATACCTTGTTCACGATGGCATATTCTCACCTCTATGCCGTATTTCCTGTTGATGTGCTCAGCGAGATGCTGGGCTGAATAGACACTCCTGTGCTGACCACCCGTACATCCGAACGAGAACATGAGACTGGTGAAACCTCGTTGCAGATAACGGGCTACATGAGCATCCGCCAGTTGGTAGATATGCTCGAGGAAAGTGATGATCTCTCCGTCGTCTTCCAGAAAACGAATCACTGGTTCGTCAAGACCTGTCAGTTGCTTGTAGGGCTCATAGCGTCCTGGATTGTGCGTACTTCGGCAGTCGAACACATAGCCGCCACCGTTGCCAGACTCGTCCTCAGGAATGCCTTTCCTGTAGGAGAAACTGAAGACCCTCACCACCAAGGGGCCTTTGCCGTCGTATTTGGAGAAAGTAGCGGGACCGTCGTTGGTATGGGCTTGATAGACATTGCTGTCTGTAGTCCGGTATCCGTCTGTCCGTTGACGAGGCTCATCATCCTTCACTTCGAATTGTGGCAGAAGGGTGAGTCGGCGCAGCACATCCATCAGATAGGGATAATGGAAATCTACTGTGTCCAAAATCCGACGGAGGTTGTCGATAGCAGGTGGGATGGAGTCTATAAAATGCTTCTTCCGCTCGAAATAACCTCTATATCCGTATGCGCCGAGTACCTGCAAAGTGCGGAAAAGCACAAAGAGTGACAACCGCTCCACGAAATGACGTTTGGAGGGAACCTCTGTAAACTGTTTGAGCGAATAATAGTATTCGTAGATCAGTTTTCTTCGCAGCTTATCAGGGTAGCGTGCTGAGGCCTGCCAGAGGAATGAGGCCAGATCATAGTAATATGGTCCCTTACGGCCACCCTGGAAATCAATGAATGATGGCTTGCCGTTCTTATCCAGCATCACATTGCGTGCCTGAAAATCGCGGTACATGAAACTATCGGTAGGCTCTGTCAGCAAATCTTTGGCCATCAACCTGAAATTGGCCTCCAACTTCAGTTCGTGGAAGTCGAGGTCGGTTGGCTTAAGAAAGCAATACTTGAAATAGTTGAGGTCGAACAGCACATTATCCTCATTGAATTCGGGCTGAGGATAGCAATGGCTCCATTCCAATCCACGGGCACCTCGAATCTGAAAATTGGGGAGTTGCCTGATAGTTTCCGTCAACAAGGCTTGCTCCTTCAGATTGTAGCGCCCGCCCGCCTCTCTGGCATTCTTAAGGACATCGAAGAGTGACGTCCTGCCCAAATCTTCCTGAAGATATCTCATGCCGTCATCACTGGCCGCAATCACCTCCGGGACCGGAAGCTGACGTTTTCGGAAATGTCGTGACAGGTAAATGAAGGCTTCATCCTCTTCACGGCTGGTGCCCACAACGCCGATGACGGTATCGCCCTCTTCATTGCCCATCCTGTAATAGGCACGGTTGCTGCCGGCTCCTGCCAAAGCCTCTATGGAGAATGGTTCCTTTCCGAAATGGGATATATATAATTGCCTCAGTTGTTGCATGATCGTCTGTGTGATAACTAAGGTTGCTCTTGACTGTGCAAATCCTCATTTTTGTCATTCTCCGTCATCCTGTCTTTGGCTTGTTGCTCCTCCCACTCCTGACGTCGCTTGTTGTCATATTTGAGCAAGAAAGAATCGATAAGCAACAAAAGCATCATAATGCCAAGTGCCATGAGGAATGATCCTGTGAGATAAATGAGTGCCCCAGAGAGCAGCAACAGGAAAATGATATGCAAGATAGTTCTCTTATCCATGACAGTAAATCGTCGAAATCTCGTTAGGGGGTGTAAAGTTACTAAAAAGTAGCCGTTTGCTCAAACATATCTTCCGTTTTTTGCAAAACATCAAAAAAAAGGGAGATATTTTTGATTTTTATCTTTACTTTTGCTATTTTTGCAAAGATATTGTGTCGCGTTTGCGATTCAGTAATTTATCAATCAAACAACCATGCAAGACAGCAGATATTTGGTAGCCAATGAGCATGACGCATTGTGGGGCCTGACAGTCAGCACTGTAGGGTATGATGCCGTTGAAGCTGGCGAACCTTATCCTACCAAGGGACACGCGGATGGTTATTACTTTGATATGAAACTGGGCCGTGTGCTGAATGAATATCAGATGCTTTATTTGTTGGAGGGCGAAGGCTTTTTCCAGTCAACACACATAGAGAAGTCTCCGATCAAGGCAGGAGACATCTTCTTGCTGTTCCCCGGAGAATGGCATACTTATGGCCCTTTGCCTCAATCACAATGGAAAAGTTTTTGGATAGGTTTCAAGGGCCGCAATATTGACGACCGTGTGAACTACGGCTTTCTCCACCCTTCCAAGCCAATTTATCATGTGGGGTACTCATCAGAAATCATTGAACTCTATAAGACGGCACAGAAAGCCGCTTTCGAGGAAGCTGCACATTCACAACAGATGTTGGCTGGAATCGTCAATCATCTCATAGGTGCCATGTATGCTTTGGAGCGTAATATAGAGCTCAACAAGAATCATGGACATGTGGAAATGGTCACCAAGGCCCGCATACAAATCCGAGAGTCATTGGAAAGCGACCTTACCATTCAGCAACTTGCAGATTCCCTCGGAGTCAGCTATTCAAATTTCCGCAAGCTCTTCAAACAATATACAGGAATCTCTCCTGCTCTTTACCAGCAGGACTTGCGCTTGCAGAGAGCCAAGGAATTGCTGTCCACGACCAAGATGAGTGTCAAGGAAATTGCCTACAGGCTCAATTTTGACTCTCCGGATTATTTCTCGTCCAGGTTTCGATTGAAAACAGGCGTGAAACCCAGCGAATTCAGAAGGCAGGGAACAGCTGGGAGAGCAAATGAATGAAATGCTTATTAAAACATATAAACTATTTGAAAACTATGAAAAGTATTTTGGAAAATCGCCCAGACTTGCGGGCTGAAATTGAGAAAATTGCCGAAGTGGCTGGGTATCTGTGGCAAAATGGATGGGCTGAGCGCAACGGAGGCAACATCACCGTGAACATCACCCAGTATGTGGACGATGAGTTAAGGGCACTGCCAGCCATCAGCGAAGTGAAACAAATCGGGGTGACACTGCCATACCTGAAAGGATGCTATTTCTATTGCAAGGGAACTGGAAAGCGGATGCGCGACCTCGCACGTTGGCCCATGAGCAACGGCAGTGTGATCCGCATCCTTGACGATTGCGCCAGCTATGTGATTATTGCAGATGAATTGGTGCAGCCTACCAGCGAACTGCCTTCGCACCTGACAGTGCATAATCATCTCATAGAGAAGGGTTCGGCTTACACAGCTACCGTCCACACCCATCCCATAGAACTGGTGGCCATGAGCCATAACAAGGAATTCTTGAAGAAAGACGTGCTGACCAACATCCTCTGGAGTATGATTCCGGAGACAAAGGCTTTCTGTCCGTTAGGCCTTGGCATCATTCCCTATACATTGCCGGGCAGCGTGGAGTTGGCTGATGCCACGCTGAAAGAACTTGATGACTATGATGTGGTGCTGTGGGAGAAGCACGGCGTTTTCGCACAGGGTTTGGATGTGATGGATGCGTTCGACCAAATTGACGTATTGTCGAAAAGTGCGAAGATATACATCAACGCCCGCTGCATGGGCTTTATTCCTGATGGCATGACCCAGGAGCAGATGAAAGAGATGACAGTGGCATTCAACCTGCCGAAATAAATCATTTGCAAGTTTGTCCTCAACAACCTTTTGTATCAATAGCAAATAAAGCAGTCCGTCTGGAATCAGACGGACTGCTTTGTTATAATCGGCTAAATATCGGCAATTCTGTGCAGTGGTTAGTACACATCTCCGTAACGCTCCTTGGCGATACTGTCAAGTGTTCTGCCGCGGGTGTTGGGGCATCCGATATAACCCACAACAAGCGAAATGAGCAACAGAACTATCATGCAATATGCTGCGATGGTGAAGCCCTCGCCATTCTCACCGTAAATGTAGGTGAAGATAAGTCCCCATACTGCGGACAGACCACGGACGATGAAGAACATCAGACCCTGAGCACCTGCACGGAATTTGGCCGGGAACAGTTCGGAACCCCATAATGCATAGAAAATCTGGGGTGAGGTGCCACCCTGAATTCCCCAAAGGATGGCAAACAGCCACAGGCCTGCCTTACCATTGACGCCTATGGTGACGATGACGAGCCAGGCACTGATGGCCACCAGCAATCCGAAGGTGTAGATGGCTTTGTGGCTCGTCTTGTCAATAAGCTTGGATACAAAGAATGTCACACCGACGATGATGGCCCATTGGATGCAGTTCATCCAGTTGGCTTGCTCATTGCTTACACCTCCTGCTGTCTCGTAGATATGGGGCTGGAAGAATCCCATCACTGATGCCACTAAGTTCCATGTGAGGTAGATGGTAGCGAGGAAAATGACGGTGCGAACGGCAATCTTGTTGGAGAACAACACACTGATGGCATGCAGCAATCCGGTGTCTTCTCCCTTGGCCTTAGCAGCTGCCTTGGCAGCTTTCCACTCACTGCTCTCATCGAGCTTGCGCTGCAAGTTCCATGCAATGAAAGCGACGATGAACAGCGAGAAGAAGACGATGCGCGAACTGAACACATTGACGGATTCTTGAGTGAGCGCATCACCACCGACAGCGTGGGCGATTCCTTCTACCCATCCGAAGAGATAGCCGCCGGGGGCGAACAGCATGCCCAAAAGCAGGATGACCATAGGACCGAAACCCCATGACATCTGGGAAATGCAAATGTTGCGTCCGCGGTTGTTGACCTCTGAACTTTCAGAAATATACGTCCATGATGCAGGAACACCTATTCCCACAGAGATTCCTGTGACAAGAAAGCCGCAGAGCAACATGGGGAAATTGACACTGCAGATGACGAGTGCCACTCCAAGCATGTAGACAAGCAGGTTGTAAGTGTAAATGAACTTACGTCCGTACTTATCGGCCAGGAAACCTCCGATGATGGCTCCGATGGCTGCTCCCAAGCAGTTGGCGCTGATGAAGTTGAGCCAACCTAAATGCACCTCAGAGAGTCCAAGGTAGTTCTTCCATAACGTGAGTCCGCTGGCACCTGCCACGATGGCCCCGGCATCCAGGTAATTGGTGAGCGACACGGCAATCGTGCTCCGCAGACTTCCTTTGCTGTTTGACATGATGAATAGGGATTTCTGGGTTAGCGTTTCGAGGTGACATCCTTCTCATACTGCTGGACGGCAGGGATGAACTCTTCGCCCACAGGAACATTGTTCTTGAGATTGAAATAGTCGTACACGGCGCCAAACGGCATCGACTTGGCTTCCTCCATCAGGGCAAGACGCTCAAAGTATTGGCCGTTGTCCTCCAATTCACGGAGTCGTGCTACCGGTTCGAGAAGTGCCTGCAGAATGCACTTTTGGGTGGCTCTTGCGCCGACAATGTAAGCACCGATACGGTTGATGCTGGCATCGAAGTAGTCAAGGCCGACATGGGCACGATGGAGACCGTTGGAGCGAACCAGTTCTTTGAACAGGTCGAGGGTCTGGTCGTTCATGATGGTCACATGGTCTGAGTCCCAGCGCACCGGACGGCTGACATGCAGCATCAGCTCAGGCACGTACATGAGGAGAGTGGATACGAAGTCGCTCACATTCTCGGTCTGCTCATAGTGACCGGTGTCGATGGTGTACATCTGCTTGCGGGTAGCGCAGTATGCGGTGTAGAAATCATGAGAACCAACGGTGTAACTCTCAAGACCGATACCGAAGAGTTTGGCTTCGAAGCAGTTCTTGACACCATCGAGCTTTTCTTCCATGATTTCATCAAGAGAGGCGGCGAGAATCTCACGATATTTCTTTCTCTGCACAGGCATGTCTTTGGAGCCATCGTGTACCCAGATGTTCATGATGCAGGGATCGCCCTGGGCCTTTCCCATAGCATCGGCGATTCGGCGGCAACGCTTGGTGTGCTCTATCCAGAAGTCGCGAATGCCCTTGTCGGGATTGGAGAGGGTAAGGTCACCACTCTTGGGATGGGAGAAGGAGGTGGAGTTGAAGTCCAGCATCATTTTGTTCTCTTTTGCCCAGTCCATCCAACTTTGGAAGTGCTTAACCTCCACTTGGTCACGATCAACAAACTGGCCTCCGAAATCTCCGTAGATTTCATGGAGGTTGAGGCGGTGGTTGCCAGCAAGAAGCGTCTTGACAAACTCGATATCCTGGCGCACCTCGTCAATCGTGCGGGCACGGCCGGGATAGTTGCCGGTGGTTTGGATTCCGCCGGAAAGGGCTTCATTGCGTTCAAATCCTACCACATCATCTGACTGCCAGCAGTGCAGAGAGATTTGCTGTTTTTCTAACTCGTCAATCACCTTGTCGGTATTGACACCAATGGCGGCATAGCGTTCCTTCGCCACTTCATAAGCTTTCTCGATCAGTTCTGATTTCATTTGTTTTTTATTTATATTGATGATTAGGTTTATTCCTTTTGTCCTGTGACTTCAAGATATTGTTGGTAAGCGTTATCCCACATTTCCTTGTCCTGTGGGACGAAACGCTTCATCTCTATGCTATTGGCGATGATACCACGCATCTGCCAGATATCATCCACGATGCCGCATGCTTTAGCCTGTAACATGATGTTGCCGATGGCTGTGCATTCCTGAGGCCCTGCCCATACCTCAATGCCCGTGGAGTTGGCCGTGAATTGGTCGAGGTATTCGTTGAGTGAGCCTCCACCTATAATGTGCAGTGTGTTGATGGGGAAGGCGGCAAACTCCTTCAGCCATTTAAATACTTGCTTGTATCGCAGTGCCAGACTGTCGAAGATGCAGCGGCAGATTTCTGCATAGCCCTCAGGTACATGCTGGCCAGTGCCCTTGCAGTAGTCTTGAATGGCATCCACCATGGAGGCGGGGTTGGCAAAGATTTGGTCATCAGGGTTGATCAGACTTTGGAAAGGAGTGACCTTCATAGCTTCTGCCTGAAGCTCTTTATGTGACTTGGGCGCATCGGTCCATTCCTTGCGGCACCGCTCATACAGCCACATACCACAGATGTTTTTCAAGAAACGTGTCGTTCCCTCTACTCCCCCTTCATTGGTGAAATTGAGGTCGTAACTGCGATCGTTGATGACAGCATCCTTGGTCTCAATTCCCATCAAACTCCAGGTGCCACTGCTCAAATAGGCAAAATGCTCATCACGTGCTGGCACAGCAGCCACTGCACTGGCGGTGTCATGTCCTGCCACAGCTACGACAGGTATGGCACCAATTCCGGTCATCGATTGCACTTCTTCGGTCAATGTGCCTATGACTTGGGAAGGATTGATCATTTCTCCAAATAATTCACGGGAAAGTCCCACACTAGCCAACAAGTCACGGTCGAGTTCTTTCGTCCGGGGATCAAGCAACTGCGAGGTTGACGCAATGGTGTACTCGCATACTTGCTTGCCTGTGAGCATGTAACTCAGGCAGTCGGGGACAAAAAGTATTTTTGAAGCGTTCTTCAGTGCAGTGTCGCCGTTCTCTCTCATGGCATAGAGTTGGAATAATGAGTTGAAATTCATGAACTGAATGCCTGTAATATCATATACTTTTTTCCTGTCCACACATTTCTCAAAAAAAGCCTCCATCTTGCCAAAAGTATGGGGATCGCGGTATGAAAGAGGGTTGCGAAGGATGGCATCATCATCGCCAATGCAGACGAAGTCCACACCCCATGTGTCTATTCCGATGGATGTGATGGGAATCTCTCGCTGGGCTACAATTTTGAGCCCATTGATGATTTCATCATACAGCGCATACACATCCCAGTAGAAATGTCCACCGGTCTGGATAAGGTTGTTGTCGAAACGGGTAATTTCCTCCAAAGAGATTTTTCCTTGATCAAGAGTGCCTACGATTGTTCGGCCGCTGGTGGCTCCCAAATCAACGGCAAAAAAGAATTGCTTATTTTCCATGATTCGATGTATTTTCCATTTGTGTGCAAAAATACCTATTTTTCCTCAATGCCAACCCAATTATTTGATTTTAGTCCTAAAAGTTTTGCAACAGAGGGAAAAACAACAAAAGAGATACAAAGAACATAGGCCCCCAAACATAGTCACTATCGTTTTTCATTCTTCACTCTTCATTCTTCACTCTTCATTCTTCACTCTTCACTCTAAATCACAAAAAAATCGGATGTCTCACGACAACCGATTTTCAAAAAACAAACTACTTAAAAACTAATCTACTAAAACAAATCAAAAAAATATCTTATAAATAAATTTACTCTATTTGGATTGCAAAGGTATTGCTTTACCCTAATATCTCCAAATAATTGGTACAAAAATAAATTAAAAAATTGTATATTTTTACAAAATTGAAGGGGGAACGTCTTGATTCCCCCCTCGTTTTGTCAACTGTATATGACATTTTACATCATTCCGCCCATTCCGGGAGCACCTCCCATTGGCATGGCGGGTTTCTCCTCTGGTTTGTCCACAATCAGACATTCTGTCGTGAGGAACATACCAGCGATGGAGGCAGCATTCTCAAGAGCCACACGGGTCACTTTGGCGGGATCAATGACACCACACTTGCGCAGATCCTCATAAACGTCAGTATAGGCGTTGTAACCGAAGTCGCCTTTACCCTCACGTACTTTCTGTACGACTACAGCGCCTTCACCACCAGCATTGACGACAATCTGGCGAAGAGGCTCCTCGATGGCACGTGCAATGATGTTGATGCCGGTCTGCTCATCGGCATTCGCTCCTTTCACATTGGCCAGCACATCGAGAGCACGGATGTAAGTGGTACCGCCTCCGGCAACCACACCTTCCTCAATAGCGGCACGTGTAGCGCAGAGTGCGTCATCCACGCGGTCCTTCTTCTCTTTCATCTCCACCTCGCTGTTGGCACCTACATAGAGCACAGCCACGCCGCCAGAGAGCTTAGCAAGACGCTCCTGAAGTTTCTCCTTGTCATAGGAACTGGTGGTGTTCTCAATCTCTTTCTTGATGGCTGCCACGCGGTCGGCAATAGCTTCCTTGGTGCCAGCTCCGTCAACGATAGTGGTATTGTCCTTGGTGATGGTTACTTTCTCGCAGGTTCCGAGCATGTCGAGCGTGGCCTGCTCCAGTTTGAGACCTTTCTCCTCGCTGATGACAACACCTCCGGTCAGCACGGCGATATCTTCGAGCATAGCTTTGCGGCGGTCGCCAAAACCAGGAGCCTTCACGGCACAAATCTTCAGACCTGAGCGCAGACGGTTGACCACCAATGTCGTCAGAGCCTCAGAGTCCACATCCTCGGCAATAACGAGCAATGGACGGCCACTCTCTGCTGCGGGCTGCAGAATGGGGAGGAATTCTTTGATGTTGCTGATTTTCTTGTCGTAAATCAGAATCAGCGGGTTGTCGAAGACGCATTCCAACTTGTCGGGATCGGTCACGAAGTAACCACTCAGATATCCACGATCAAACTGCATGCCTTCTACTACCTCAATGTGGGTCTCACGGCTCTTACTCTCCTCAATGGAGATTACACCGTCTTTAGAAACCTTACGCATGGCATCAGCCAGCAATTTACCGATTTCAGGGTCAATATTGGCAGACACGGTGGCCACTTGCTCAATCTTGTCATAGTTGTCGTCCACTTTCTCGGCGCTTTCAGCGATAAAGTCAACAACAGCTTTGACTGCCTTGTCGATACCTCTCTTCAAATCCATGGGGTTGGCACCGGCTGTGACATTTTTCAGGCCTTCTGTGATAATCGACTGAGCAAGAAGTGTTGCGGTTGTCGTGCCATCACCAGCGTCGTCGCCGGTCTTGGATGCCACACTCTTCAGGAGCTGGGCTCCAGTATTCTCAAAAGGATCTTCCAAATCTATCTCCTTGGCCACGGTGACACCGTCCTTCGTAATTTGGGGAGCACCAAATTTCTTTTCAATGACTACGTTACGTCCCTTCGGACCCAATGTTACCTTTACTGCATTGGCGAGTTGGTCAACACCATTCTTGAGGAGGTCGCGTGCCTCAATATTGAATTTGATTTCTTTTGCCATAATATTTGAATGATTGAATTTGTTGAATTATCCTATGATGGCGAGAACATCACTCTGACGCATAATCAGATACTTCTCACCCTCAAACTCTACTTCTGTACCAGCATATTTGCCATAAAGTACCTGATCGCCTGCTTTGAGAATCATTTCCTCATCTTTTGTGCCTTTACCGGCAGCAATCACTTTTCCTTGAAGCGGTTTCTCTTTTGCTGTGTCGGGAATGATGATACCGCCAACTTTCTCTTCTGCGGGTGCGGGCAGCACCAACACCCTGTCTGCTAATGGTTGAATGTTCATAATTGTTGATTTTTAAAAAGTATTTATCAATTCTGCCTTCCAAATAGCGAAAACTGTGCCAAAGTGGTTTTTTGAATCAGAATTGAACAAAAAATGTCACATTTGTCAATTACTGCCACCATATTTATAATAATACCAATATGTATTACCAAATGTCCGACGGAGTTGGTTTCGCAACTCTTTTCCGTGATATTCTTTTTCCATTTTCCTAAAATCATTGAAATCAGTCTCTGTCACACGGTCGGATGATTCTTCCTTGGGTTGTCCCGAATAATAATGATAATATGCCAGTGCCTCAGCATAGTGTTTTGGCATGACAGAGTCGGGATAAACTTTTGTGGCCAGTGAGGCAAAAGTGTTGAGGTCTTTGTCGAGAAGCAGGTTGATCAGTTTGTAGTCCACCCGTGAGCGTGGCGTTTCTGTAATTATTCTAATCAGGGTGTCGGGAATGAGAATGGCCTGCATCGAGATACTGTCATTGGCCAATTGCTCTATCCCTTCAGGCACAGGATATTGGAAAAAACGTTCTCCCAAGAGACCTTGCTGGGATAAGGCGTATGCTCTCAGCATGGTCAGCGAGGGGCTGGTAGCCAGGGAACGCTTACCTACTTTGAGTGCATCATCAACTTTCTCGTGGAGGATGAGTTGTTCCATTCTCATTCGATAGTGAAAGGCCTCATCACCATTGCTGAATATGCCCACTGTGATGAACATGACACTCATGGTCAGTAGGTTAACCCATGTGGTGCGCGACATCAGTCCTTTGCTGGCTGTCTCAGGTTCGTAAGGCTCAATTTGTCTGATTACCCAGAGGACGGCGCCATAGATAATGGCTAGGACAGGAACGGCCAACCACCAACCACTCCAAGAGGAGGTCTTGTCAGCGTCGGGAGTAAAATCGGTAATAATGGTAAGGATAAGCAATGACGGGAAATAAGTCATCCTAACAAGGCTGCTGCTGAGACCTACGAGGAAATGTGGGACTTCATCATCGAAG